>JACDDJ010000239.1 GCA_013817065.1 Acidobacteriota bacterium | reverse complement strand
GGGCGCGGCAGCACCACCTCCAGATCCAGGGGCCCCGGTCAGCGTGAACTCGATCGCGCGGCCGTTATCGACGAACGTGAAGTTCGTGAAGGGGAGGCTGACGGCGGTTGCCTTCCGCGACGCCGCGGTCGAAATCGCAGCGGCCAGCTTCTCGTGGTCGAATGCGGGCGACTTGGCTTGCGTTGTTCCGTCCACGAGCATCCACTCGTGACCGCCCTTGACCGTCCGACGGTAGTAGAGGCGGTTGGTCTGCTCGATCCAGCGCGGCGCGTCAGCTGTTCCGGTCACGAGATCGGCGTATCTCTCGCGAAGACCCATGCTGCGCTGATAATCGGGGATCGTGGCTTGGGCGAAGACGCCAGCCGGCAGCAGCCCAGGCGCGACCCCGACCAGCAGGAACGGAAGGATCCGAAAGCTCGTCATGACCGCGCATTGTAAACCGAAGGCCCACCCGGCAGGCCGTGTGCATCAGGAGAGGGCGTCGTGTCCGTGAGATCCGAGCCATCCGTGAAATCCGTGGTCATCTTTGGAGAGCACGAGCCGAAGACGATTGCTCAGCTCCACGACGTTGCGAGCCGCGCCGAGCGCGCTGCCTTGATGGCCGATGGCCATCTTGGCTACGTAATGCCAATCGGCGGTGTTGCCGCGTACGACGAGCAGGTGTCGGTCGTCGGCGTCGGCTTCGACATTGCCTGCGGCAACGCCGCGATACGAACCGACCTGAAGTACACACCAGCTCTCGGCGAAGACTTGCCCGTACTCGCCGACGAGATCCAGGCCGCGGTCTCCTTCGGCATGGGCAGGCGAAATCTTGCCGACGATGCGCCGGTCGATCATTCGTTGTTCAAAAGTCCGGCCTGGGATGCCGTGCCGGCATCGGCTCGCGATGGTCTTCGAAGCAAGGCGCGCGCACAACTCGGCACGGTCGGCAGTGGCAATCACTACGTGGACGTCTTCGCCGACGAGGCCGGTGCGATCTGGGTCGGCGTTCACTTTGGCAGCCGTGGCTTCGGTCACACCGTCGCCTCCGGCTTTCTCGCGATCTCGCAAGGCGGCAAGTGGGGTGGCCGCGCGCCTGAACGCGAAGTCCTGCTCCCGCTGGACAGGCCGATGGGCCAGGATTACTGGGCGCTGATGTCGCTCGCCGGCGAATACGCGTATGCAGGCCGTGAGTGGGTCGCCCGCAAGGTCGTGTCGATCCTGGGCGGGACCGAGCAGGAGCTCGTTCACAATCACCACAACTTCGCATGGCGCGAGCAACACGACGGCCGTCAGCTCGTCGTCGTCCGCAAGGGCGCCACGCCGGCGTTCCCCGGTCAGAAAGGCTTCATCGGCGGGTCGATGGGCGACGATGCGGTGATCGTGCAGGGCGTGCAGAACGCGTCGGACGAAACGAAGGAACTGCTCCGCGGTGCGATGTTCTCGACCGTCCACGGCGCCGGTCGCGTCATGTCCCGCACGGAAGCCGCAGGGAAACGGAATTGGAAGACAGGAAAGATCCTGAAACCGGGTGCGGTCTCCCCGAAGATGATGCACGCCTGGGTGCGCGAGAAAGGCGTTGTCCTTCGTGGCGGCGGCCTCGACGAAAGCCCGCATGCGTATCGCCGGCTGCCCGACGTCCTCGCGGCACAAAAGGCCACGATCGAGGTGCTTCACACGCTTCGGCCCCTGATTGTCGTCATGGCGGGCGCCGACGTAGGGGCCGAGGCTCTCTGATCTTTCACGCGGCCGCCGTTGCGTCGCGCCGCCGGCGCGGTGGTCGTTCGGGTGGCACCCGATGCGCCGTTTTCGCAGCAGGGGAGGCTCGAGACCGGCGACGTGGTCTACTCGCTCAACGGCTAAGCCGATCGCGAGCGGCGCCGACTTGCGCGCGGCGAGCGAGGCGTTGAAGCCTTCAACGCGGTCGTGCTCCACGTCGAACGCGATGGGATCCTGATGTATCTCGCGTTGAGGATCGAAGGCCAGGGCTAGCCGCCGCGAGTGTGCATCTCGAGGTGCGCATCTTTTTTCAGTGCGCGGAGCGGCACGAGTGTCGTCTGACGGTCCATCCCGAGCCGCTCCTCTGCGCCACGGTCGGCTCGCAGTGACCACACCGTGTGAATGAGCTGACGCAGTTCGTCGCGGCTCGCGCCGGCGCGGAGCGGACGACGAAGATCGGTGCCACCGGAGGCGTAGAGGCACAGGAGCCAGATGCCGTCCGCCGTCAGGCGGGCGCGGTCGCAGGTGGCGCAGAACGGCGCTGTGGTGGAGGCGATGATGCCGAACGTCCTCCCGTCCGGGAGCAGAAACCGCTCGGCCGGTGCGGAGGCGCGTTCCCCGATCGGGATGACACCGCCGTAGTGCCGTCCAACCACCTCGAGTATCTCGGCGCGCGGAACTACCGTGGCCGGCGACCACCGCGTCGCGCCGCCGACGTCCATGTATTCGATGAACCGGACTTCCGCGTTGACCGTCCTGCCAAACTCCAGCAGTTCGACGATCTCGTCGTCGTTCGTCCCCCGGATCGCGACGGTGTCGATTTTCAAGGCACCGAACGTGTCAGCCGCGGCGTGAATCCCGGCGATCACGGCATCCCAGTCACTGGACCCGGTCAGGGCCCGGAAGCGCTCGCGCTTCAGTGTGTCGAGACTCACCGTGATGCGGTGGAGCCCGGATCTCTTGAGCGCGGCGGCGTTGCCCTTCAGCAGGATGCCGTTGGTCGTGAGTGCGAGGTCCTCGACCGCCGTCCGCGCCGCGAGCGATTCGATCAGGACAGGAAGGTCACGACGGAGGAGCGGTTCCCCGCCCGTAATGCGGATCCTGTTCACCCCTTCGTCGATGAACGCCTCAGCGATCTGCCCGATCTCTTCGAAGCTGAGGAGGCTCTCGCGCGGGAGCCAGACATACTCCGGCTCAGGCATGCAGTACTGGCAGCGAAGATTGCAGCGGTCCGTGACAGAGATGCGCAGGCTGCGCATGGGCCGTCCGAAGCGATCGTGGGGCATGGGCTGGTGAAAATTATCGCACTTTCTGCTTGGGAAACGGAGGGGACGGAGATCACGGCGACGTTCAGCACGGGGGCACGGGGAGAAAGTCCCAAGACAGAAACGGCCAGGAATCGGATGCCGCTTCTGTTTGGCACTTTTCGCCTCACCACTATGCTGGCCAAGGCCGGACGCCCTGCAGGCTCGCGGTCTTCTCCGTGCGTCCCCGTGAACCCCGTGCCTCCGTGCTGAACGTCTCCGTGCCCTCCGTCTCCTCCGACGCTCAGGCGGTTTTCACGACACGATACGACGGCGTCAGCGGGTTCGAGTCCGGCAGGGTGCCGGCGATCGCGAGCCCGGCGCGGGCCAGTTCCTTCTTCAGCCGCCCTTCTGTCAGGAAGCTCTCGCGCAGAAGGAGGCCTGGCGAGGGTTGCCAGCCGGTGAGGTGTAAGATCGTCCCGGAGAGCAGCACGCGAAGCGCGTGGATCGAGAACCGCGGACTCCGTTTGCGAATCCCGTCGACGAACTTGCGCGTGTAGTACCGCGGGTGGTGAGTCTTGAGGAGCAGAACACCGCCCGGACGGAGCACGCGGCTCATCTCTGCGAGTGCCGTGCGGTTGTCGGTGTAGGGAATGGTCACCCGGCACAGGACCAGGTCGAACGCCGCGGCGCGGAATGGTAGATCCTCCGCGGTGGCGGTGGCGAAGTGGGCGGGCAGGTCAGGATAGTGCCGTGTGAAGAGGCGGCTGCCGAAGATGCCGCTTTCGAGGGAGATGTCGATGCCGACGCAGGTCGCGCCACGCGCGGCGAACGGGATCATCTCCTGGCCGGCGCCGGTGCCGACATCGAGCACGCTCCGGCACTCGAGCGCCTCGAGTCCACGCAGCGCTTCGGCCTGACGCGCGGCATCCCGGGCGAACAGCAGCCACTCGCGCTGGAGGTACTCCTCGTACTCGGTCAAGCCCTCGTGGCCGGCCACGTCAGGGATCCGAGCGACACTCACGGAGTCGCAGCAGGTTGCGATTTCGATCCTCGTGGCGGCGGCGTGTAGGCGCTTCGGTGCGGGAAGGCGCGGAGCGCGCCGGTGGCCCAGGCCTCGAATTCGGTCTGGGATACGCGCGAGTGATCGAGAAAACGGGGAAGCATCAACGGATCGTCAGTGGGGGCCGCCAGCCCGGACTCGCAGGTCGTGGCCGACTCGACGTTCAATCTTCGCAGCCAATCCAGCAGCTCCGGGTAGTGAACACCGCTCGGGTAGCAGAAATGGACCGCCGGACGCTGCGTGATCGCCTCGATCCGTTCGCGGTTCTCGAGGATCTCGCGCCGAACGAGGTGCTCGTCTTCCGGAACCCAGTGGCGATGTGAGTGAAGCTGGATATCGATGCCGTCCCGTGCGATGTCACCGACTTCGTCCACAGACATCAGGTGCATGAGCCGGCGCGCACGCACCTCGCTCAGGTCGAAGCCCAACTCGTCGGCGAGGGCCTCGAGAAGTTCGTGCTTGCGCGGTGGTGCCATGGTCCGCTCATCGGTGAAGGACTGACCCATCAGCCTGCTGACCTGCCGCCGTGCAGTGGCGTGGCGCAGGTCGATAGACCCGAACGCAGGGAGGGTTTTCAGTGGTCCGACGAAGTGCGGCGACATCCACACCATGTACGCCGCGGTGATCCCCGGGATCGGCAGATTCTTTTCCGAGTAGTACGTCGTCAGGTAGACCGTTGCCGACACCTTGTGGATCTTCAGAATCGGATAGGCGATCCGATAGAAGTCGACGTATCCGTCATCGAAGGTGAGCGACACGCTGCGTTCCGGGAGCGTGCCGGCACGCAGATGGCGGAGCGCGGCATCGAGCGGCAGAATGTTGAATCCTTTCGCCTTCAGGAAGCGGAGCCGGCTTTCGAACAGTTCGGCGCTGATGAAGAGTGCGGGGTCCCACTGCTGCTCGTCGTATTGGGCGATGCCGTGGTAGCCGAGGATTAGCAGGCGATCCTTGCGCCAGCGGGAGCGTCCCGACCGTCCAAACACCCCCGCGGTCTTCATCGCCGACAGGGCCGTTCGCTTGACAGATCGCAGAATCGGCGCAGGCCATGATTGTCCGCGAGGTAATGTGAAGGCGGGTCGGAGGTCGTTCTGCACGAGGCCCGGCCAATGCATCACCTGTACCGTTGAGACGATAATCTAAGCTGGATCCCACGATCTCAAAGAGGGTGCTGATGAACCGAAGAGTCTTTGCCGCTATCGTTCTCGCCGCAACTGCCGTGTCCCTGCCATTTGCGCAGGAATCCGCACCACAACCGGCCCCGATGACGATTCCGCCCGATGATCCCCGCATGACCAGGCTCAAGGACGAGGCGGTCGCCGACGTCGAGAAGATGAAGGACCACACCCAGCAGATGGTGGACTCGATTTTCAGCTTTGCGGAACTCGGATTCCACGAAACGGAAACTCATCGGTATGTCGTCGATATCCTCCGGAAGAACGGCTTCACCGTTGAGGAGGGGGTGGCCGGCATTCCGACGGCGTTCATGGCGACCTGGGGATCCGGGAAGCCGGTGATCGCGCTCGGCAGTGACATCGATGGCATCCCGCAGTCGTCACAAAAGCCAGGCGTTGCCTACTACGCCCCGCTGGTCGAAGGCGCGCCAGGCCACGGCGAAGGTCACAATTCCGGTGTTCCCCTCAACATCACCGCCGCGATCGCGGTGAAGAAGATCATGGAGCGGGAGAAGCTGCCCGGAACCCTGCGTATCTGGCCGGGCACAGCGGAGGAACTCGTCGGGACCAAGGCGTATTTCATCCGGGCCGGCCTGTTCAAGGACGTCGACGTGGTGCTCTTCAGCCACGTCGGCAGCGACTGGGACGTCTCCTGGGGTGACGCGTCGGGCACCGGGCTGGTCTCGGTCGAGTACTCGTTTGTTGGCGAGACCGCGCACGCCGCCGGTGCGCCGTGGCGCGGCCGCAGTGCCCTCGACGCGGTCGAGTTGATGAACATCGGCTGGAACTACCGTCGCGAGCATCTGCCCCTCGAGCACCGCTCGCACTATGTCGTCAGCAACGGCGGCGACCAGCCGAACGTCGTGCCGCGGACGGCCTCGGTCTGGTACTACTTCCGCCAGACCACCTACCCGAAGATCAAAGAGCTATGGGAGACGGCGGACCAGATCGCGCAAGGCGCCGCGCAGATGGCGGGAGTGAAGTTGCAGCCGACACGCGTGCTCGGCGCCGCCTGGCCGCGGCATTTCAATCGCCCGATCGCAGAGGCGGCGTCAGTAAACATCGCGAAGGTCGGCGTACCGAAGTGGGATGAGGCTGATCAGGCACTCGCACGCGGACTGCAGAAGGAGCTCGGTGGACAGACGACCGGACTCTCGACACGGTTTCCACAGCGTCCGACCGGTCCGGTGCGCGACAACCGTGGCGGCGGATCAGACGACATCGGCGACATCTCCTGGAACGTGCCGACGATCACGCTTCGCTACCCGGCCAATATTCCGGGACTGCCGGGCCACAACTGGTCGAGCGCGATCGCGATGGCGACGCCGATCGCCCACAAAGGCACGACCGCCGGCGCGAAGGTCCAGGCGATGACGGTCCTCGACATCCTCTTGAAGCCGGAACTGGTCAGGATGGCGGGCGAGTATTTCAAGGAGCAGACGAAGAATCAGAAGTACGAACCGTTGATCCGTCCGCAGGACACGCCGGCGCTCGAATTGAACAAGCCGATCATGGAGCGTTATCGGCCGGAGATGCGCAAGTACTACTACGATCCGACCCGCTACAAGACCTACCTGGAGCAGCTCGGGATCAAATATCCGACGGTCAGGTAGGGGCGTTCGCGGACGTGCGACGTGCGGACGTGCGACGTGCCCGGTGCTAAGATCCTGAGATGGTGCGTCGTGAAGAAGCAGACAGGTCACCGTCTGTTTCACGCTGTTCGTCTCCAACGGGTGCAAGTCCCGTCTCGGTAAGCACCGGAGCGCCGAGTAGCAGACCCCAGGCATCGGGTGAGAGC
>JACDDJ010000008.1 GCA_013817065.1 Acidobacteriota bacterium | reverse complement strand
GCAGAGTCGTCCCGCGACCACGCTGCGGGTCTCGGATCCGTCGAGGCGATGGACGACGTGAAAGGTCTGCCCGTTCATGATCCGCGACACGGTGATAGTGTCGCCCGTCAGGACGATGTTGATCTGCGCGCCGTAGCCGGGCGCCGGTGCCGGTTTGCCGCTCGCGTGGAGAGGCGCATCAGCCGGCAAACTCCACGTTCCGGAGAAGTCAGGCCGTGATTGTGCCTCGGCGCACGGAGCGGCGGAGATCAGGCCCAGTAACGCGAAGGCGGCGATTCGTGGCATCTCGGCTCCTTGTTGCAGCCCCAAAGGGCTGCGCTACGGTCGTCAATCACACTCGTGCGGCCGGCGTTGGCAGCAGGCGGCGCTCCGGTTCGCTGCATTCGTAGTCCTCCGCCTGCACGATGTAGTAGCCGCCGAGGACCTCTTTCGTCTCACTGTAGGGACCGTCCGTCACACGGATGCTCCCGGGCTTCCCTCGCATCACCTTTCCGGGCTCGTCGGCCAGCTTCTCGCCCGCGAGCATCGCGCCCGATTCGCGCAGCCTCTCGCCCCAGGCCATGTACTTTCCGATGACTGCCTGCATCTGCTCCGGACTGACGTTAGCGAACGCTTCCGGTGAGTCGTGCAAAAGGATCATATATTTCGGCATCTGTTCTCCCTGGCGTGTAATTCTGGCCGGTATGGCCAATCTGAGTGACAGACGAACGAGCCGTATGGAAATCGACAGGCATTCCTTGCCAGCTGGACGGCCCACATTTTGCGACAATCTCGTCTAATGAAGGCCCCTCTTGCCGGTCGTCCCCGTCTGCTCACCAGCCTGGTCGGCGCCACCGCTATCGCAACCTTCCTGGTTTCCGGTTGGGTCGCCTGGTTCAGCTATGACCTGACCGCCGGGCTGCCCGATGGTAAGGCGCTCCGCGAACTCGGCGATATGGCCCAGGCCACGACCCTATACGACTCGAACGACAAAGTGGTTTTCACGATTTTCAAAGAGCAGCGCATCGAGGTGCCGCTCGAGAAGGTCTCATCACATTTCCTCAAGGCCGTGCTGTCGATCGAGGACCAGCGGTTCTATGAGCACAGTGGCGTCGATGCCATCCGCGTGGCGGCAGCCGTCCTCCGTAACGTGCAGGAAGGCCGGCGCGCGGAAGGCGGCAGCACGATCACGCAGCAGCTCGCCCGCCAGAGCTTTCTGAATCGTGACAAGACCTACAGGCGCAAGCTGAAAGAAGTGATCCTCGCGGCATACATCGAAGGTGTCTACGACAAGAATGAGATTCTCCACCTCTATCTGAACAAGGTGTATTTCGGCGACGGACTCTACGGCGTCGAGGCGGCGTCGCGCGGCTATTTCGGCAAGCCGGCCGCGGAGCTCGAGGTCGCCGAGGCGGCGCTCCTCGCCGGCTTGATCCAGTCGCCATCGAGCTACGCGCCGACGGTCAACCTCGATCGTGCCGTTGCCCGCCGCAATCTGGTTCTCACCGCGATGTCGTCGACCGGCGCCATCGACGCCGAGACCGCCGAGAAGGCGAAAAAATCAAAGGTGAAGCTCCAGAACGGCCTCGAGATCCGCGAGACCTACGGTCTCTATTTCAAGGAACAGGTTCGCAAGGATCTCGTCGATCGTTTTGGCTGGGAGCGCGTCTACCAGGGTGGCTTGAAGGTTTACACCACGATGGATTCCGATCTCCAGCAGGCGGCCGAGAAGCTGATCGAGAGGCATCTCGTCGAGATCGAGTCTCGGCGAGGCTTCAAGTATCCGGCCCGCAAAGAGGTCAAGGCCAAGGAAGGCGAGTCGCCCGCCTACCTGCAGGCGTCCCTGGTGTCGATGGATCCGACCACAGGACACGTCGTCGCAATGGTTGGCGGACGCGACTTCACAGAGAGCCGCTTCAACCGCGCGACCCAGGCCAAGCGCCAGTCCGGCTCCGCGTTCAAACCGTTCGTCTTCGCGGCGGCGCTGGAATCGGGTTTCAGCCCGGCCACGGTGATTACCGGGCTCGACAATCCGATCGAAACGCTCCAGGGTAAGTGGGTCCCGGAGGATGAGCATTCGAGCGCCACGTCAATGACGATGAGGACGGCGCTGAAGACGTCCAGCAATCGCGCCGCGGTCCAGATGCTCAACACCGTGGGCATCGACAAGACCGTCGGCTACGCGGAGAAGCTGAACGTCGGTACACCGCCGAGCGTCCCATCGCTCGCGCTCGGCACCAGCGACGTGACGCTGATCTCCCTGACGTCTGCGTATGGGGCGTTCGCGGCAGAAGGGGTCGTCCGCCCGGCGGTCCTGATCCGCAAGGTTGAAGACAGCGACGGAAGCGTCCTTTACGAGGACGAGAAGAAGTCCGCGCAGGCGGTCAGTAAGGCCACCGCATTCCTGATGTCGAGCATGCTGGCCGACGTCGTCAATCACGGGACGGGATATCGCGCCCGCCAGATCGGCTTTACGATGCCGGCCGCGGGGAAGACCGGTACCACGAACGATTACCTGGACGCGTGGTTTGTCGGCTACACCCCGCGGGTGGTGACCGGTGTGTGGGTCGGGTTCGACCAGCCGCAGACGATCATCTCGAACGGATACGCCGGCGAGCTTGCCGTCCCGATGTGGGCGAACTACATGAAGGTCGCGACGAAGGGTCATAAGCAGGACTGGTTCGACCGGCCGCCCGACGTCGTCGGTGTAAATGTCTGCCGCGTGTCCGGGAAGAGACCGAACGATGGCTGCGACACCGTGGAGGTGGTCTCGAAGGACGGCTTCGTCGAGTCCCGCTCGATGATCTACACCGAATACTTCAGCAAGGGATCGCAGCCGTCGGGGATCTGCCAGCTCCACCCGCACCGCGGATTTCTCGACCGGATCGCAGGTGTCTTCGGCGAGAACGATGCGCCTCGACCCGTCTCCGCGGAAGACGTCGGCCTGACACGGTCAACGCCAACGAGCACGACTGGTGCGTCGCCCGCCGCGCCCGCTCCGCGATCAACGAAGGTGGAGGAGGAGAAGGACAAGAAGAAGTCGGGCTTCTGGGGTCGCCTGTTCGGGAAGGGCGACAAAAAAGACGAGAAGAAGGACGACAAGAAGGACCCGCCCAAGAAAAAGCCCGGGGGCGGTTTCTGAGTTGACAATCCGCGGATTGACGGATTGTTAGATTGGCCGACAGAAGCGTTAAGCTCGTCTGGTGCCGTTCCGCGAGATCGCTGGCCACGACCACCTGAAGCAATTGATCGCGCGCGCCGCGCTGCGCGGTACTCTGCCGCCGAGCCTGATCTTCGCGGGACCGTCAGGCGTTGGGAAGGCGATGATGGCGCTTGCGCTTGCGCAGTTCGTCAACTGCCTCGCGCCTGTTGGCGAAGACGCCTGCGGCCAATGCGGCTCCTGCCGGCGGATTACCCGCGGCGTTCACGCTGATGTTCTTCGGATCGAACCCGGCGACACCGGCTCCATCAAAATCGAGCAGGTCCGCGAGGCGATCGATCGCGCTGCCTACCGTCCTTTCGAAGGGCGCCGCCGCGTCGTCATCATCGATCAGGCCGAGCAGATGGGGGTCAACGCCCAGGACGCAATTCTGAAAACGCTCGAAGAGCCGCCAAACTCGTCGACCTTCATCCTGGTCACCGACACGCCCGATACGCTGCTGCCGACGATCCGGTCGCGGTGCCAGCGGCTGCGATTTGGGCGGCTGTCGCCTGGAGATGTCGCGGCGGTCCTGATCGGCAGGCACGAATACGCCGAGGCCGACGCCCATGCGGCTGCCTCGCTCTCCGATGGGAGCGTCGGCAAGGCGCTCGAAGGTGGATCGGAGGACTTCGTCGGCGCGCGGATGGCGGCGTTACACCTGCTCGAAACCGTCGCCGACGATCCACCCCCAGGCCGGAGGATCATGGGCGCGATGAGTCTTCCCGGGGCAACCAAGGGCAAAGCCGACCGCGATGCGCTCGGGCAGAGCCTGCGGGCATTAGCGTCCATCCTGAGGGATCTTGCGGCGCTCGGCGCGCAAGCCGACGAACGGGCGATTGCCAATGCGGACCTGAGACCGAAGCTCCAACGCCTGCTTCGCAGCTTCGACAATGATCGATCGTTGCGCGCGTTCGCGGCGGTCGACCGCGCGCTCAACGCGCTCGATCGCAACGCGAGCCCCAAGATCGTCGCCGACTGGCTCTCCTTCCAGATATAGGCGCCGACGAATGAGCGATGCACCCGCCCGTCCATTCGTCAGCGTGAGATTCACGCCGATCGGGCGTACCTACTCGTTCCTGCTTCCCGAGCTCGACCTCGACAATCTCTCGGGCGCGGCCCCGGCGGCGGTCCCGGGTGAGCAGGTCGTCGTGCAAACAGAGGCGGGGCCGGCAATCGGGACCGTCACCAGGGAAGTAGCGGCGATGGCGCAGCGACGGTCTGCGGCGGAGCCGCGGCAGCAAGTCATCCGACGTGCCACCAAAGAGGACGTCGTCGCCCGCTTGAAGTACGAGCAGCGCGAACTCGAGGCCCAGCGGATCTGCGTTCTCAAGATCAAGGAACGGAACCTTGCGATGAAGCTCGCACGCGTCGAGCAGCTCTTCGACGGATCGCGACTGATCTTCTATTACACGGCAGAGGGCCGCGTTGATTTTCGCGACCTGGTGCGCGATCTCGCCGGCCAGTTCCGCACCCGTATCGAGATGCGCCAGATCGGGGTACGCGACGAGGCACGGATGCTCGGAGGGTACGGCTCCTGTGGCCGTCCGCTATGCTGCACCACCTGGCTCACCTCGTTCGAGCCGGTGTCCATCAAGATGGCGAAGCAGCAGAATCTGAGTCTGAATCCCTCGAAGCTGTCAGGGATGTGTGGCCGGTTGAAGTGCTGCCTCCGGTACGAGCTTCCGAACGGCAAGGGCGTCAAGCATGGCGGCTGCGCGGACGAAGGAGGCGGGTGCGGCAACCCGTCCGGGCCGGGGTGCGGCACCTGCGGATCCGGTGGCTGCGGGTCCTGCAAGCGGTGACACCGAAGCCAAAGATCGGGATCACGGTTGGTGACCCGGCCGGCATCGGTCCGGAGATCGCCGTCCGCGCCGCGCTCGATTCAGCCGTCCTGGCGCTGTGCGAACCGGTCCTCTACGGACCGTCCACGGCAGACGAACTGTCGGCGTTTCCGGCAGGCCAGGTCAACGCCGCGGCCGGCCGTGCTGCGTACGACGCAATCGTCCGGGCCGTCCACGATGCCGAGGCGGGGACCATCGACGCGATCGCGACCGCACCCATCAACAAGGAGGCCTTCGCCGCAGCCGACCTGCCGTGGAAGGGCCACACCGATCTCCTCGCGCACCTGACGCGCTCGCCCCGCGGTGTGATGATGTTCCACTCGGACGCGCTGCGGGTGGTACTGGCGACGGTGCACATCCCGCTGGCCGAGGTTCCTCGCGCCATCACCCGTCCGTTGATCGAGGAACTGGTGGAACTGACCGCACGCGAGCTGCCGCGGTTCGGTATCCAGGCCCCGCGAATCGGCGTCGCCGGCCTCAACCCTCATGCCGGCGAGCACGGCTTGCTTGGCCACGAGGACGAGAGCGTCCTCCGGCCGGCGGTCGAGGCGTGCGCGGCTCGCGGGATCAATGTCACCGGGCCGTTTCCTGCTGACACCATCTTCGTCCGTGCCATCCGTGACGGCTTCGACGTGGTGATCGCGTGTTATCACGACCAGGGCCTGATCCCGGTCAAGGTGGCGGCGTTTGGCAAAGCGGTGAACGTCACACTCGGCCTCCCGATCATCCGTACCTCGGTCGATCACGGCACCGCCTTCGACATCGTCGGCACCGGAATGGCCGACCCGTCGAGCATGATCGAGGCTGTAAAGCTGGCCGCGAAGCTGGCCGCGAAGCGATAATGGCGGGGGCCTCGAGCCCGAATTTATGGCCAAGAGCGCGCGCGAAGAAGCCCAGAAAAACATCGCCGAGAATCGGAAGGCGTTTCACGATTACCACATCCTTGAAACCTTCGAGGCGGGGATCGTTCTCGTCGGCACCGAAGTAAAAGCGATCCGCGAGGGCAGTGCGAACCTGCGTGACAGCTTCGCGCGCCTCGAAGACGGAGAGATCTGGCTCTACAACGTCCATATCAATCCCTACACCCATCGGGGCTACTCCAGTCACGAGCCGACGCGTAAGCGAAAGCTGTTGCTTCACCGCCGCGAGATCCGCAAGTTGATCGGCAAGACAGTGGAGAAGGGGTTGACGCTCGTCCCGATCCGTCTGTACTTCCAGAACGGCCACGTCAAGGTCGGCCTCGCGCTGGCGAAGGGCAAGCAGGCGCACGACAAGCGGGAAACCATCAAACGGCGCGAGGCAGACCGGGAGACACGGGCCGCCGTCAAAGAGCGGCAGCGCTAGCGGTGCCTTGGCCCATGGTCGAGCCCTGCGCCGGCTTCGGGCTGCCGCAAATCGCTGTGATAAATTCGAACTTTTGAGTTGGAGGCTTCATGAAGGGCAATCGCGGGCTGCTGATCGCGGTCGTTGCGTTGGTACTCGTCGGCGCAGGATGGTGGTCGCTGAGGCGCAGTGAAAGCGCGCCGAGCGTCGACCTGATCGCCGGCCTCGAGGCCGCGACCAAGGCGCCGGCCGGTGCGACGTTCGAAGCGGTCGACGCGGAACTGGGTGGCGAGACGCGGCGCGCAATCTATGCGCCGCCGCCGACGCGCATCACCTGGAAGGTCAAGGTGCCCGACGACGCGTGGTTGAAGGTGGCGGTGGGGATGAAGCCTGAATCGTGGACGGCGGAAGGCAATGGCGTCCTCTTTCTCGTGGGTGTGTCGGACGGCAAGCGCTTCGACGAGCTGTTCCGCCAGCACGTGAATCCGTTCGGGAACCCGGGGGATCGCAAGTGGATCCCGGTGTGGGTCGACCTGTCGGCCTACGCCGGTGAGGACATCGACCTCATCTTCAACACCCGCATCGGTCCGGACGGTCAGCCAGACGATCCGCGGAACGACGCTGCGGTGTGGGGTAACCCGGAGATCGTCGTTCGATGAAAAGCGGCGTGAGTGTTTCGCTGCTGGATCTCGAGGCGCAATACCGTCCGATCCGCGAAGAGATCCTGGCCGCGATCACTCGGGTGTGTGACAGTCAGCGCTTCATTATGGGGCCCGAGGTTGAGGCGCTGGAGCGCGAGCTGGCCCGTAGTCTGGGCGTGACCCATGCCGTGAGCGTGTCCTCGGGTACCGACGCGATTCTCGCAACGCTCATGGCGCTCGGCGTCGGCCCAGGCGATGAGGTGATCACGCCGACCTACTCGTTTTTCGCGACGGCCGGGTGCGTGGCGCGTGTCGGCGCGACGCCGAAGCTGGTTGACATCGATCCTGCGACCTTCAACGTGGATCCCGAGGCGGTGCGAGCCGCGATCACGCCGAGGACGAAGGCCATAATCCCCGTCCACCTGTATGGCCAAATGGCCGACATGGATGCGTTGGTAGAGATCGGCACGGCGCACCGCATTCCGGTCATCGAGGACGCCTGTCAGGCGATCGGGGCCGAGCAACACGGGCGACAGGCCGGCTCGCTCGGCATCGCCGGCTGCTTCTCGTTCTTCCCGAGCAAGAACCTCGGCGCTTTCGGTGATGCGGGGCTGGTGACGACGAATAACGACGCGCTCGCGCAGGAGCTTCGGCTGCTGCGGAACCATGGCGCCGAGCCGAAGTATCACCACAGCCGCATCGGTGGCAACTTCCGTCTCGACGCGCTGCAGGCCGCAGTGCTTCGCGTGAAGCTGCCATACCTCGCCGAGTGGACCGAGGCCCGCCGGGCAAACGCGCGACGCTACGACGAGCTGTTCGCCTCCGCCGGGCTGAAGGACGTCGTGCTGCCCACTGAAACCGCCGGTTATCGCCACATCTTCAATCAGTACATCGTTCGCGTCCCCGACCGGGACCGCGTCCGCAGCTATATGACCGAGCACGGGATCGGTACCGAGATCTATTACCCGGTTCCATTCCACCTGCAGGAATGCTTCGCGTCGCTGGGATATTCGCAGGGTGACTTCCCGCATAGCGAAGCCGCCGCGAATTCGACGCTGGCGCTGCCGATCTATGGCGAGCTGACCCTCGAGCAGCAGCAGGCGGTCGTTGCCACACTCGTCGAGGCTTTGTCGGCCTGATGCGGATCATGGTCACCGGTGCCGCCGGTCAGCTGGGCGGCGCCATCGTGCAGCGCTTTGGCAGCGCCCACGACGTCCTGCCGCTGACGCGCGGCGACCTCGATGTGACCCGTGAGGCGGACGTGGCCCGTACTGTCGCGGCCGAGCGGCCGGACGTCATCATCAATTGCACCGCGTACAACGATGTGGACGGCGCGGAGGCCCATGCGCGCGAGGCATTCGAGGGCAACGCCCTTGCCGTGCTGGCGCTCGCGCGCGCGGCGCGGGACATTTCCGCAACCCTCGTCCACTACGGGACGGACTTTATCTTCGACGGTCTCGCCGACCGTCCCTACATCGAGAGCGATCCGCCGCGGCCGGCCAGCGTCTATGGAATGTCGAAGCTGCTCGGCGAGTGGTTCGCCGCGGATGCCTCCGCTCACTACGTCCTTCGTGTTGAAAGCCTGTTCGGCGGGCCTCGCGCCAGGAGCAGTGTCGATCGCATCATCGATGCAATCAGCGGCGGCCAGCCGGTGCGCGCCTTCTCGGATCGTACCGTCACGCCCAGCTACGTCAACGACGTGGCCGATGCGACGGCGCGCCTGCTGGATGGACGCCCCGAGCCGGGCGTGTATCACTGCGTCAACAGCGGCACCACGACCTGGCTTGGCCTCGCGGAAGAAGTCGAGCGGGTGCTGGGTCGCAGGGCGGATCTGCAGCCAGTGGCTGTCGCCAGCGTCCCGATGAAAGCACAGCGTCCGCAGTATTGCGCACTGTCGAACAGGAAACTCGCGGCCGCCGGGATCCCGATGCCGACGTGGCAGGACGCTCTCGCTCGTTACGTGGCTGGCAGGCGCCAGGCAACGGTGACTTCTTCAGGCTCCGGCAACTAGCCTCGACACCATCCGGCCGATCGCCAGGCACGACGTCAAACCCGGCGAGTCAATGCCTGCCGCATGGATGAGCGCGGGCACCATCGCATCGCGCCGGATCATGAAGTCGGCGAACGATGCCTCCGGCGGATGGAGTTTGGCGCGAATTCCCGAGCCCGCCAGCCGCAGATCCTCGAGCTGTATACCAGGCAGCAGCTCGCGCGTGGGTTCCAGGAACTCGTCGACTCGCAGTCGATCTGACTCGTAGTCGTCTTTACCGGCCTGGTATTTGATCGTTGGCCCGAGCAGCACCGATCCCCACGTGGTCTTCGTCAGATGGACGCCGAGGCCGTGGCCCGACGGGTGCGGCAGGGGATAGACGAGCCCGGTCACCATCGCTTGCTTTGCAGTGACGAGTTCCGCGTACTCGCCGCGGCACGGATAGATGGTGAAGCGCTCACCGCCGAACGATGCCGAGACCTCGTCCGCGTACAGGCCCGCGGCATTGACGACGGTTGCGGCGGCAATCTCCTCGGCATCAGTCCGGACGAGGAGGCCATCACGAGTGGAGATCCCTTCCTTCGCGGCCGTCCCCAACAAGAAGATCACGTCTCGCGAATTACAGAGAGATCGCAGGGCGGCAACGAGTCCTTCCGGCTCAACGATGCCGGTGTCGGGTGACCACAGCGCCGCGACCGCACGGACATGCGGTTCACGCGCCTGGACCGCCGTTGCGTCAACAATCTCGAGCCCTTGAACTCCGTTTGCCGTGGCGCGTGCGTGAAGCGCTACCAGCGCCTCGGCTTCCTGCTGAGTGGTGGCGACGATGAGCTTTCCGCAACGCCGGTGCGCGATACCGTGCCGCTCGCAGAACTCGTAGAGCAGCGCGGCACCTTCCACGCAAAGCGTCGCCTTGAGCGAGCCGGCCGGGTAGTAGATGCCGGCGTGGATGACGCCGCTGTTGTGTGTGCTCGTCTCCATGCCGGCGCGCGCGTGCCGCTCGACGACGCAAACGCTGAGGCCCATTGCTGCGATCTCGGCGGCGCATGCCAGCCCGGTCACTCCGGCGCCGATGATCAGGACGTCAACGTGTTCCGCCACGCTCAGTGGCCCCGCCGCCTGACGACCCGGCGCATGAGCGCCAGCCTCCCGCGCAGCCCGGCGAGGACGAGCGGCGCGAGCAGTTTCGTCGCGGCATTCGAATGCTTCCAGAACAGGCGGAACGCGCTGCGGTGGAAGGCGACGAGGGAAGCATCCGCGGCATGTCGGCTGCTACGTCCGCCAGCGTGCCGCACCGTCAATTCCGGCACATACATCGTCTGCCAGCCGGCATGTTCGAGGCGGCGGCAGAAGTCGGCATCCTCCCAGTAGAGGAAGAAGCCTGTGTCGAATCCGCCGATCGCGTCGAACGCTTCGCGGCGGATGATCATCACCGCGCCCGAGACCCAATCCACTGTTCGCGGCGCATCCGAACGTGCTCGACTCGGCGCGAGGTTGTGGCGCGACAGAGGGTTCCGAGGGAAGACGCGCGTAAGCCAGGAGCTGCGTCCGGCGATGGCGGTGGTGAAATCAGGGAACCGTCGCGCCGACGCCTGCACGGTGCCGTCGCCGTTCAGAATCCGCGGGCCCGCAGCGCCAACTCGGGGATGAGCGTCCATCCACGCCGCAAGATGCTGACAGGTGTCCGCACTTGCAACGCAATCAGGATTGAGCAGCAGCACATACGGCGCCGTGCTCTCGCGGCTGCCGCGATTGACGCCGGCGGCGAAGCCGTCGTTCGACTGCTGCCGCAGAAGATGTGCGTGTGGGAACGCGCGCTCGATTTCGTCCGCCGCCTCGCGCCGTGACGCGTGATCGACGACGCAGACCGTTACGGCGGGATCGGGCGGCCCGAGGGACGCCAGGCAATCCTGCAGGTCCTCGTAGCTCTGGTAGTTGACGATGACGACCGCGACGCGAGCGGCCGCGGACGGCGCGGACACCGCACGATGATATCTGAACGGCGTGAGCGCTACTTGACGACGATCGGAACCGAGATAGCGTTGTTGAAGTCCTTCGACAGTTCGCTGAACGCGGAGACGACGAGGTTGTAGCTGCCAGGAGCGAGTGTGCCTGTCAGGTGGAAGCCAGCTTGATCGTACTGCTTGCCGTGGATGTTCCCGACATCAGGGCGATCGGCGCCCATCACTGCTTCCCCAAGGAAGATCGGGCTCGACCCTGGAGCGGACGGATAGGCCCACGCGTGGACGGTCCGAATGCCGGAACCGGTGCTCGCGGCGAAGTCGGCGGCCCATCCTGCGGTGACGAATGTGGTGCCAACGACGCCGTTCGACGAAGGCAGATCGATCACCAGCCGCGGCTTGGACTGGGCGGTCGACGTGCCGATCGCCACATCCACCGGGATCCGGACGCGCTGTCCTGCCTCGGTGCGGACGAAGACGAGTTGATAGTTGCCGACGAAGCCGACACCCGGCTGCCAGTAGAACTCGCCGATCCGCTTGTCGAGGAACGATCCAGCAGGCAAGGCCTGCAGCTTGCCGTCGGCCACGAGGTACCCTTCATAGCCGCCCGCATCGTCCTTCACCGGGGCGGAGAGTGTCAGCGTGAAGCGTCCGACTGCGTCCGCGGCGATGCGCACGACGCCGCGTTCGTCCGCCGGCGCGAGCTCCAGTGAGGCGTTCTGGTCGAAGCCGTCGCGGCGATAGACCGGCACGGTGCTCACCGCGATTCCGTCGAGCGATGCGGCATCGAGGCCGCTGCTGGCGCCGACCGCGGCCGACACGCGCGTCTCGCTCCCACCGCCAGCCATCTCCTGGATGCTGGTGGACGCCTCGAGGTTCATGGTCGAGACTTCGGATCCGTTGAGCACCGTGAAGTAACGGCTGCCGATCCCCTCTGCGTTGCCGGCGCTGTCGGTGACGACCCAGCCGATCGTGTGCACACCATTGGCGAGCTTGGTCGTGTCGAAGGTGTAGAACCCGATTGCTCCGCCGCTGTTCGCGTAACCGAAGAACGTGGTTGCAATGTCGGCCCGGTACTTGTTGTAGGCATCCGGTCGTCCGACCGGGACGCCGTCGATGTAGACCAGGATCGTCGAACCGTCGGTCTTGATCGAGTTCGGCTGCGGGGTCAGTGCCCAGCCGTAGTTGATGTAGGTCGTGCCAGAGACGGTGCCGCCCTGGTCAGGCGTGTCGATGGCGCCGAAGGGCTTGTTCGAGCTGGCGTTGTTGCAGGTGATGGTACGCGAACCGAGCAGGACTCCGCGTCCTTCAACGTCGGTGGCATATGCATGCAGTTTGTAGGTACCGTTCCCCTGGTTCGGCAGCATCCTGGTCAGCAGCATGTAGCCCCAGCCCGCCTGGTAATCGAAGGGCTCTGCCAGCGCTGCGTCGACGTCCGGTCTGGCACCGTCCACGAACACTGCGCGACCGACGAAGACTTGCACCTTCTGCAGGAAGGCCGCCTCGCCGATGACTGGATCACGATAGATCGTGACCTCCTTGAGTCCGATGTCGTCGGTCGCCCAGCCGGTGATCGCGATCGATCCCTGGATGCCGGTCGCGTTGTCGACGGGCGTATCGATCGTGCCTGAGGGGTTCTCACCCGAGCCGTAGACTCGCAAGGTGACAGGAATGGTCAACGGCGAGTTCGGTGCGTTGGGTGCCGTCACCGTGATGGTACCGGACTCATTCGACGGTGCGTAGCTGCCGCTCTTGAGTGACACGCTGAACGCACCGGCGCCGCTGCCTGAACCGCCGCTGATCTGAAGCCAGGGTGCGTCGGTCGTCGCCGTCCACGTCGATGATCCGTTGCTGAAGGTTACGGCTGCTTTCTGTGCCGCGCTGCGCAATCCGTTGGTGCCGGCGATCGCCCCGATCGTGAAACTGGTTCGGTTGATAGCGACGCGCGTGCCGGTGGGAGGCGTTGGACCCGGACCCTGGCCTGGGGCCGGGCCCGGCACCACCGCGCCACCATCGCCGACCGTAGCGGCGACCTCCGCGGAGAACTCGCTGCGAGCGCCACTCGTGTTCACGGCCTGTACGACGAAGTAATAAGTCTTGTTGATCTCTGCTTCGGTGAACGTCCAGGTGGTCGTGCTGCCGACCTCGAGGACGCGGTCGTAACGGCCGGACTGCGTGCCGAACAAAACGATGTAACCGGCGAGATCGGTCTCCCCGTTGGGATCCCACGCAAGTGTGACCGAGGCCGCTTCGGCACGGGCCGAGCCGACGAACATGCAGCAGGCAAACGTGAGGCAGTAAAACAGCTTGGACATAGGAATACTTCGGATGCCAAGCGAAGCGCAAGCGCCGTACCTGCGGTTTGCTGAAGAAATCGGGAGATAAACCGCGGAATACTGTCGGAAATGATTGGCGACGGCTAACCGTACGGGCTCAGCGATTACAGTTCTGCACAGCCGCGCTCGGCGGCGCCGGCGGAGTTCGTTGCGGCCGGCCATGGTAAATTCTCCGGACACATACCGATGGCAAAACGCGCGCTTATTACCGGCATAACGGGGCAGGACGGGTCGTACCTCGCCGAACTGCTCCTCGACAAAGGTTACGAAGTCTTCGGGATGGTGCGGAGGGCGAGCACCACGAACTTCTGGCGCATCGAGCACCTGCTCGATCGCCTCGTGCTCAAACCGGGTGATCTGCTCGACCAGTTGTCGCTGATCAAGGTGCTCGAGGACGTCCGTCCGCACGAGTTCTATAACCTTGCGGCGATGTCATTCGTGCCCGCCAGCTGGGATCAGCCGATGCTGACCGGCGAGTTCAACGCGCAGGGTGTGACCCGCGCCCTTGAAGCGGTGCGGCGCGTCGATCCGAAGATTCGGCTGTACCAGGCATCGTCGAGCGAGATGTACGGCAAGGTGCGCGAGATCCCGCAGACCGAGCTCACACCTTTTTACCCGAGGAGCCCGTATGGCGTCTCGAAGGTG
Source organism: Acidobacteriota bacterium (assembly GCA_013817065.1). Lineage (GTDB taxonomy): Bacteria > Acidobacteriota > Vicinamibacteria > Vicinamibacterales > 2-12-FULL-66-21 > JACDCA01. Next base: position 6,776 of record JACDDJ010000008.1, on the reverse strand, counting down.
TATGCGCACTACATAACGGTCAATTACCGTGAGAGTTACGACCTGTTCGCCGTATCAGGAATTCTGTTCAACCACGAATCGCCACGGCGGGGGCTCGAGTTCGTCACCCGGAAGGTGACCGACGGAGTGGCCCGAATCAAGCTTGGGATGACCGACACGCTGGGCCTCGGCAACATGGACGCGCAGCGCGACTGGGGCTTCGCTGGCGACTACGTGCGGGCGATGTGGCTGATGCTGCAGCAGGACCAGGCCGACGACTACGTCATTGCGACCGGCGAGAGCCACTCGGTCCGGGAGCTGGTCGAACTCTCATTCGGGCACGTGGGGCTCGACTGGCAGAAGCACGTGAAGATGGATCCACGCTTCCTCCGCCCTGCGGAGGTCGATCACCTGATCGGTGATTCCTCCAAAGCGCGCAAGGCGCTCGGCTGGACGCCAGAAGTCGATTTCGCAGAATTGGTGCGGATGATGGTGGACGCCGATATGGCAAGACTCTCGAGCGCGCGCGGCACGCCCGAGGGCGTCGAGGCGCGTTAGGCGAGCACGCAGCACCTCGCACGTGGAGACCGTGCGAGGTGCCCGTGAGCTCGCTACTTCACGATCCTGACGTTCTGCGGCGCGGCGGGCCTCTGCTGCCCGATCGTGACGTCCACCGGGATTCGCGTGCGCTGTCCACCATCCGTCCGGATGAACACCAGGCGATACGTCCCGGTGAACCCGACACCCGGCTGCCAGTAGAACTCGCCGCTGCGTTTGTCGAGGAACGACCCGGCAGGCAGCGCCTGCAGCTTGCCGTTCGCCACCATGTAGCCCTCGTATCCGCCGCTCTCGTCCTTGACGGGTGCCGACAGCGTCAGCGTGAATCGTCCCGCTGGATCGGCTGCCACTCGAATAACCCCGCTCTCATCGGCCTGGGTCAACTCGAGGGCAGCATTTGGGTTATAACCGTCCCGGCGATACACCGGCACGTCGCTCATCGCTACTGTTTCGACGGTCGCGGCGGCGAGTCCGCTGCTCGCGCCGACTTCCGCTGACACCCGAGTCTCGGCTCCGCGCCCCGACATCTCTTCGACGCTCGAGGACGCCTCGAGCGTCATCGACGAGCTCGCCGATCCGTTCAGCACGGTGAAGTAGCGGCTGCCGATACCTTCCGCGTTCCCGGCGTTGTCGGTCACGACCCACGAGATCGTATGCACACCATTCGCGAGCGTCGTGGTGTTGAACTGGTAGTAGCCGATCGCGCCGCCGCTGTTGGCGTAGCCCGGGAACAGCGTCGCGATGTCGGCTCGTGCGTTGTTGTAGACCGGACGTCCGACCGGGAAGCCGTTGATGTAGACCACGATCGTCGACCCGTCCGTCGGAATAGCGTTCGGCTGTGGCGTCAGCGCCCATCCGAAGTTCGTGTACGTCGTTCCCGATACGGTGCCGCCCTGGTCGGGCGTGTCGATCGCGCCAAACGGCTTGACCGCGTGCGCGTTGTCACAGGTAATCGTGCGCGAGCCGAGCAGGACGGTGTGGCCTTCGATGTCGGTCGCATACGCGTGCAGCGTGAAGGTGCCGTTGCCCTGGTTCGGCAGCATGTTCGTGAGGAGCATGTAGCCCCAGCCGGCCTCGTAGTCGAACGGCTGGTTGATGGCCGCATCGACATCGGGCCGCGCTCCGTCTACGAAGACCGCCCGGCCGATGAAGATCTTGCCGTTCGGGGACGCCGACGTCTCTCCGGCAATCGGATCACGGTAGATCGCGACTTCCTGGATATCGATGTCGTCGGTCGCCCAGCCGGTGACCGCGATGGCGCCGGTCACCCCGGTGATGTTGTTGGCCGGGGTGTCGACCAGGCCCGTCGGGTTGCCGCCCTCGGCGAACACACGGAGGGTGACGGGAATTTGCAACGGCGAGTTCGGCACGTTGACGGCGGTGACCGTGATGGTCCCCGTGAGACTGGACGTCGCATACGTCCCGGCCTTCACCGTCGCGCTGAACGAGCCGGCACCGCTCCCGGATGCATTGGTGAGCTGCAACCACGACGCGTCAGTAGAGGCCGTCCACGTGGACGAGCCGTTGCTGAACGTCACCGCCGCCTGTTGCGCGCCGCTCCGAAGGCCGTTCGTTCCCGCGATCGCGCCGAACGACAGGCTGGTGCGGTTGATCGCCACCCTGGTGTTGGCTGTCGGCCCACCCGGACCCGGCGGTGGCGGCGGCAGCAGCGTCGTCGTTGGGGTCGGGCCTGGATCGATTGGATCGGGAACGGCGACCGGGTTCGGACTGGGCGCTCCGTTCACGACCACCACCACGACGGACTTCGAGAGCATGAACTGGTTCGACACCGTGCTCTTTGCAAAGACCGAGATCTGGTAGGTCCCAGGAGTCAGCGACGTGATCTGTTTCGTGTAGGCGGAGTTGGTAAACTGTGCGCCGAACGAGGCACCGACGTCGGGCCGTGAACCGCCGTATGTCGCCGTCCCGAGGGCGGTGCCGGTCTGACCCGACCCGGGGTTCGGGTAGGCATAGACCTGCACTTCGCTCACGCCCGTGCCGGTCGCGGCTGCAACATCCAGTGCCCAGCCCGACACGGTGAACGTCGTCCCCACCTGGTAACCATGCGCCGGCGCATCGAGCGCCATCCGCGTGCCCGTCACCGTCATCGTGACTGCCACCGGTATCGACATCTCGAGATCCGCGCTGGTGGAAGAGACCATCACCGTGCCGGTATGAACTCCCGGCGTGAGACCCTGGGATGCACCGGTAATGAGGAATGACGATGGATGGGTGTTGTCGGCCGAGCCTGCGGTCGGGCTGGTCGAGAGCCAGGGCACGTTGGTGGTGGCCTGCCATCCGATGAACACCGTGCTCGCATTGAGGATCTGGATCGGCGTCGCCGACGTCACGCTGCCGCCCTCGTTGGCCTGCAGTGACAGGGTTGTCGGTGTCACCCGCATCTTCGGCGAGATGACGAAGTACAGCTTGCCCGCGCCGCTGTCCGCGGCGGCGACACCAACGACGAGGTCGCGTGCGCCCTCACCGGTGACCTCGAACACCTGCGCCGATGTCACCGGGCCGGCGGCCGGGTCGCCGTAGACCTTACGGCTGGCCTGGCCGGCATTGGCGAAGTCGACGAAGCGTCGCTGATCGGGTTGCTGCACCCCGATCGCGCCGCGCGCCCGGCCGTAGTAGATCTCCAGCTGGCCGGCGCCGCCAACGCCTCCGGATCCGAGCAGGACGAGGTCGTTTGGCCGGTCGCGGTTGATGTCGCCCGCTGTGATGCCGTCGCCGAGCCGCATCCCGGGGGCGGCGCCGAAGAACACGATGTTGGACGAGGAGAGCGTCTGTGCGCCCGCGGCAAGCGGCCCCAGGAACACATACGCCTCGCCGGCATTTGCGCGATCGTTGAACGGACCATCGCCGCCGGGAGCGGTAATCACGAGGTCGCGCTGACCGTCGGCGTCCAGATCGAGGATGCGCACCGTCGTCCCGGATTCATCGCCGGCATCGATCCCGGAAAATGAGCTGGTGGCGATCCCGGGAATGCTGCCGGCGGCCCCGGCAAAGATGTAGGTCACGTTCATCGAGGGCGAGCCCGCAACGACGTCGGAAATGTTGTCGCCGGTGAGGTCACCGGACGTGAGCACGCGGCCGAGACCGGGCGCCGCGTAGGTCTGTGCGGCCGCGGTCACGGCCAGGTCGAGGGTGCCGCTCAGTGAGGGCCCGCCCTTGATCACATAGATTCGATTGTTTCCAGGTGCGCCGATGATGATCTCGCGGTAACCGTCGGAATCGAGATCGCCCGTCGCGAGTGCGGTGCCGAGTTGATCGCCTGGCGCGCCGAGGATGCGCAGAGTCGCGCTGGCCGCGGTGGTGCTGCTGGCGGCTTCGAAGCCGGCCGCCATGAGATAAACCGCGCCGCGGTTACCGAACGCTCCCGGCGCACCGATCGCGAGGTTGCGGGGAATGGCACCTTCGAGGTTCAGAATGTTGCCGGCCGCAGTCGAGGCACCGAAGCGATTCCCCGCCTCCGAACTCGTGATGATGACCTGGGCTTCGGAGAGCAGAATTTCGCCAGTGCGTTCCGGTCCTCCAAAGAGGATGTAGACCGCGCCCGCCAGGGTCGCGTTTCCGGGGGCTCCAACAACGAGATCCCGACGCGAGTCAGAAGCACCCACCGCGCCCTGGTCGAGCCAGAAGCCCGCGGCCTCATTCGGCTGGGTTCCTTTCCAGATAGGATCCGCGCCACCCGCCGCGAGACTAATATCCTGCGCATTGCCCAATGTGGGCAGCCCAAGCGCCATCACCAGCCCAGCTAACCATCCGAGTCGGAATTTATTTACCATTTTTCCCCATGCCTCCTCACACCCTTCACGGCTGAGGCAAGCGGTATGCCTGAGGTATTTTTCGGGCGTAAGATGAACTCTTGAACTTTTACGGGGCATTTAGCTGACGATCCCTTTCCTCGACCTGCACGCGGCATATAAGGAGCTCCAGCCCGACCTTGACGCGGCCTATCACCGGGTCATGACGTCTGGCTGGTACATCCTCGGCGCTGAGGTGGACGCCTTCGAAAGGGGGTTCGCGACTTACTGCGGTACGCGCCACTGCGTCGCATTGGCCAACGGTCTCGACGCCCTCCACTTGATCCTCCGCGCCTTCGACATCGGCCCGGGCGACGAAGTGATCGTTCCCTCCAACACCTACGTAGCGTCGTGGCTGGCCGTCTCGCAGGCCGGCGCGATTCCGGTGCCCGTCGAGCCGTTGCTCGAGACATCGAACCTGGATCCGGCGCTGGTTGAGGCCGCGATAACGCCACGGACCCGCGCCATCATGCCGGTCCACCTTTATGGGCAGCCCGCCGACACTGCGCCGTTGATGGAGATTGCAAGCCGCCGCGGGCTGACGGTGATCGAGGACGCCGCCCAGGCGCACGGCGCAGCCAGTCGCGGCACTCGCGCCGGCGCCCTTGGCCATGCCGCCGGATGGAGTTTCTATCCCGGCAAGAATCTCGGTGCATTCGGGGACGCCGGAGCCGTGACGACCGACGACGATCAACTTGCCGCTCGCCTTCGTGTGCTGAGAAACTACGGCTCGCGGGTGAAGTACTTCAACGAGGTCCAGGGATACAACTCCCGGCTCGATCCGCTTCAGGCGGCCTTCCTGCGAGTGAAGCTGCAGCACCTGGACAACTGGAACAGCCGGCGCGCGCGGATGGCGGATCGTTACCTGGCCGCTTTGTCAGGCGTTCCAGGTATCTCGCTACCGCACGTACCCGAGTGGACAACCCCGGCCTGGCACCTCTTCGTCATTCGCTGCACGGAGCGAGACGCGCTGCAGTCCTATCTGCACTCGCAGGGAATCGGCACGCTCATTCACTATCCCGTGCCGCCGCACAGGTCCGGCGCCTACGCAGGCACGCCGGCAGCAGCCGGATCGTATCCACTCGCGGACGAACTCGCCGGGACGGTGCTCAGTCTACCGATGGGGCCTCACATGACAGATGACCAGCAGGGCGCCGTCATCGACGCAGTGCGTGCATGGGTATCGCGGCGTGGGTCAGCGTAACGACTAAGACGGATTGCTCGCAATGCAGAGGATGGCGTCTGCCCGGCCGGTTGCCTGCACCATGCGAGCGAGCGGTCCACCGGCGGCTCTCAGCACCCTCTCATAGCGCTTGGCTCGCCAGTTCCCCGGGGCATGCGTATAGCGATAATTCATCGTCTCGAACACGCCCCACCCGGCGAAGCGGCGTTCCGTGCCCACACCGGTCCAGCCCGATTTCCGCAGCATCGCGCCGAGGGTGCCCTCGGTGAAGTAGTAAACGTGCTCGAGCGGACTCAGCACCGCCCAGTCAGCGCCGAGCACGAAACGTGACAGGGCGTCGTAGTTGGGTGTGCTCACGACGATGATCCCGCCGGGTGTGACGGCGCGGCGCGTGGCTTCGAGGACGGTGACGGGATCGAACAGGTGCTCGATCACGTCGAACATGACCGCGACGTCGAAGGAGCCTGCGGTGAAACTCATCTCTTCGGCTCGCTCTGTCCGGACGTCGAGGCCCAATCGATCGCGCGCAAATGCGGAGCCCTCCGATGAGAGTTCGAGGCCCGCTGTGTCCCATCCCGCGCGCTGCGCTGCCTTCAGGAACAGCCCCGCACCGGTTCCGACTTCCAGCAGCCGCCGGCCACGCGGAGAGTGACGCTTGATGAGCGCGAGCATCGCTGCGTGCCGCTGGTCCTGGTAATCGAGGTCGTAGTTACCGCCCGGCGCACTGACTGCCGGAAGGTACTCATCCCAGAAATATTCAGAGCTGTAGCGCGCGAGAATCGTTTCCTCGGGTGCGCGCGGATTGGCGTAGATCAGCCCGCAGCGCCGGCACCGCTCGATCCCCCAGCTGAATTTCGTGTAGAGGCGTGTCGTATCACGCTGCTCGCAGAGCGCACACGGCACCACGGTCCCACTCATCGCCGAGCATTGTACTGCGCGGGTCTGGCACACCCGGACCCACATGAGAGAATGCTTGATTGATGATCACCTACCATCACGCCGACGGTGTGAAGCCCGACACACTGCACGGCCGTCCGGCACTGGCCCTTCCGCGCGAGGGACGCGTCGCCGTGGACGATGACGTCCTGCGACTGTGGACACTGGCGAATGGCCGGACGTTGCCCGCGATCCTCGAAGAAAGCGCCGCTGCATCGTCGAAGGATGCGACCTTCGTCAGGGCGGCGCTCGCGTGTCTTGCGGAGGGTGGTCTGCTCGAACGGCGCGATGCGGGACAGCTCGTACTGCTG
>JACDDJ010000238.1 GCA_013817065.1 Acidobacteriota bacterium | reverse complement strand
CGCCAAGCTGCTGCAGGACGGTTGGCACATTGATGCCGAGTGCCTCGAGTTGCTGCAGCAGGTTGAAGACGAGAGCAGGACTCGTCTGGGCCAGGCGCCCGAGGCTGGTGCTGCCGTTTTCTCCACTGGCACCCTGATCGATCACGACCAGCTTATCGATGTTGCCGAGTGGCGCCGCGACAGCCGCGAACACACTGGACGACGCTTCGATGATGGCCGGGAGCTTTTCGAGAATGGTCTGGAGGCGCGCGGCGTCGTTGAACTCTTTCCACGCTTCGGCCTTGCGGAGGATCGCGGCAGCTTCGGCGGTCCCCTGCGCTTCGATCGCCTTGGCCTGTGCAAGACCGATGGCTTCGATCTTTGCCGCCTCGGCGCGGCCTTCCGCCTCCACCGCCGCGGCGCGACCGACGCCTTCCTTGCGCAGCTTCTCCTGCTCGGCCTCGGCCATCGCGATCATCGCGGACCGGCGGCCTTCGGCCTCGAGAATGGCCGACTGCTTGGCGGCTTCCGCGCGGGTGACGGCGGCCTGGCGGTCCGCTTCGGCCGGCTTGATGACGGTGGCTTCGAGTTCCTTCTGCCGGCGCAGGACTTCCTGCTCCTGCACCGAGATCATTTCCTGGGTCCGCGTCCGCTCGACCCGTACCTCCTCGGCGACGACTCCCTGTCGCGCAGTCGCCTCGGAGAGCGGCCCGGCCTGCTCGGCGCGCGCTTTCTGCGTTTCGATCTCAGCCTGGTATTGCGCCTGGCGAATCATGAAATCCCTGGACGACAGCGCAATCTCCGCGTCGGCCTGGAACTTCGCCTTCTCACCTTCCTGCAGGGCCTGGGACGACTTGATCTTGGCGTCGCGATGAGCCTCAGCCTCGCCGATGGTCGCGTCGCGCTTGACCTCCGCGGTTCGCCGCTTACCGAGCGCGTCGAGGTAGCCTTCCTCGTCGCTGATTTCCTGGATCGTCAGGACGTCGACGCCGATGCCCATCTTCTCGAGATCGGTCGCGGCTTCAGTCGTCAGCTTCTGCGCGAAGCTCTGACGATCGCTGTTGACTTCTTCTACCGTGAGCGTGCCTAGGATCGACCGCAGGTGGCCTTCGAGCGTCTGGAAGATGACCTTCTGCACGACGTCATGCGTCATGCCCAGGAAGCGCTCGGCGGCCGCCTGAAGTGAGCTGTCGTCGCCGCGGATCTTCACGTTGGCGACGGCCTTGACCGAGACCGGCACGCCTTTCAACGTGTACGCCCGCTTGATTTCGAGCGGGATCGTCATGACGTTGAGATGGAGGTATTCGACCTTCTCGAGCAGCGGGATGCGCAGGGCGGCGCCGCCGCGGACCATGCGGTAGCCGACCACCCGGCCGTCCGGCAGCTTACGCTTGCGGCCGCTGAGGACCGCCACCGCGTTCGGCGACACCTTGATGTAGTTCCTGCTGAACAGGTACATCGCAGCGACGAAGGCGAGGACCGTACCGAGAATCGCGAGAATCAGCGATGCAAGTTGCGTGTTGTCTGTCATGGGGAACCCCTGGGATGTCGATCCTGTGCTTCGCCCGGCGTGAACTCGGGCGACTCGAGGATCAGTGTGTCGTCACGATGACTGTCTCGCCAAGGACCTCGTCGACCTTCACTGCGGTGTTCTCCGGGATGGCGACACCGTCACGTGTGCGCGCGATCTTGTCCATCAGCTCTTCGCCGAGACGCACGCGGATCTGCCCAACGCCACCGGGCGGGATCGCGATCACGACCCGGCCAACCGTGCCGACCAGGTCGCTGGAACGGACGTCGGTGCTGGCCTGCTGCTGATACAGCATTCGTGCGAGTGCGTAGATGGCGCCGCCGAAAATCAGGCCGGTGCCGAACCCCACCAGCGCCGCGGGCACCGGTGAGAGGCCGTAGTAGGTGGCGACCGCTCCAGCGCCGCCGAAAGTGGTCACGAACACCGCCATGACGCGGGTGCTGAAGAATCCCGGGCCGCCGGCATCGAAGTCGTGGTCAGTTTCGAAGAAATCGAAGACGCCACCAAAGACCAGCGCCACCATCAGGAACAGGAATCCAGTGGCGCAAATCCCGAGGAAGACCGTAAAGGCCGAGAGCGGCGGCAGGAGATCCATGTTGGTTTTAGAAACTGCGGAGGTACCGCAACTCTAGGGATCGCCCGAGGGAATGTCAAATTGCGCGGCGACTCTCGCCGCAGTGGATCAGGCGAAACGCGCCTGCGATCGCTCCTTGGCTTTGCGCGCTTCTTCTTCACGGTTGCGTGGCGGGGCCGTGGTCTCGAGGGAGGAGATCAGGCGGTTGGCGGCATCCGTGACCTCGTCGACAGCCCGGTTGAACGCCGCGTCGTTGGCCTTGGACGGTCGGGCAGTCCCGCTCAGCTTTCGAACGAACTGCAGGGCCGAGGCGCGGATCTCATCGTCGGTCGCGGGAGGAGCGAAGTTCGCGAGTGTCTTGATGTTCCTGCACATGGTCTTATTCTAAGCCCGCGTCGCCGACGAAACGGGGACACTCAACTTAACGCTAAGTCATTGAGCCACAAGGGCCGTGTGCCTCCGGGCCAGCAACAGGTAAACAACCGACGATACGCCGAAGCCGACGAACCACGCGTAGTCGTAGAGCACTCGCAGAGCCGGGACCACGAGGCCGATCAAGGCCAGGCCGATCCCCGCTGCGAGGGCAATCATCGCCGGCCAGTGCACCAGCGGGTACTCGCCTCCCTCGACGTAAAGGTCACGGACGGTGAGCGTCTGTTTACGCAGGACCCAGTAGTCGACGATCAGAATGCCGGCGACCGGCCCCAGCAGGCCGGAGTAGCCAACCAGCCAGCCGAAGATGTAGGCCTCGAAGTCTGCGAGCAGCTTCCACGGCATCATCGCGATCCCGATGAAGCCGGTGATCAGTCCGCCCGTGGTGAACGAGATCCCTCGTGGCCACAGGTTCGCGAATGCATTGGCTGGAGGGACGACGTTGGCGGCGATGTTCGTGGTCAGGGTCGCGACCGCCAGAGCAAAAACCGAAAGCAGGACAACGAACGGATTGCCAAACTTGCCGAGAAGGACCACTGGATCCCAGATCGCCTCCCCGAAAATCAGCAGGCTCGCCGATGCGACCGCGACCCCTATGAACGAAAACAACGCCATCGTCGGTGGCAGTCCCAGAGCCTGGCCGACCACCTGCGCCCGCTGTGACGTCGCGTAGCGCGTGAAGTCGGGGATGCTGATCGACAGCGTCGCCCAGTAGCCCACCATCGCGGTGAGACTCGGCACGAAGAAGGCGAAAAACTCGCCGGTCGTCTGAAAACGGGATGGCTGGTTGAAGATCGGCCCCAGCCCGCCGAGCCTGGCAACCGCCCAGCCAAGCAGCGCAAGCCCCATCAGCAGCAGAACCGGCGCCGCCCACGCCTCGAAGAGGCGTATCGATTCGGTGCCTTTGACGATGAAGTAGATGTTCATCGCCCAGAAGGCAGCGAAGCTGATCCACACGTGCGCGGGCAGGCCGTTCCAGAACGAGAATGCGATGCCGAGAAGCGTGTCGAGGGCGGCGCCGCCTACCCAGGTCTGAATCCCGAACCAGCCACACGCCACACCGGCACGAAGCAGGGCGGGCACATGGGATCCGCGGAGTCCGAAGGCCGCCCGCGCGAGCACAGGGAACGGGATGCCATACTTCGTGCCCGCATGCCCGGTCAGCATCATCGGAACGAGGACGATCGCGTTACCCAGCGTGATTGTACCGACCGCCTGCCACCAGCTCATGCCACCGGCGACGAGACCGGCCGCAAGCATGTAGGTCGGAATGCACACCGCCATGCCGATCCACAGGGCGGCGATCTCATAGGTGCCCCACGTCCGTGCTGACGGAGGCACCGGCGCCAGGTCCGCGTTATACCGAGGACTGCGGGTGATGTCGTCGGCAACAGTGTTCATGGAGTGGGGCGTTGGAAGTTGGGCGTTGGAAGTTGGGGGTTCGGGGCTCAGAAATCACAGGCCCGCAGGCGCCTGCGAGTGGCCGCGCGACAGGAACCGTCCTGCGCCCTTCTTCCCGACGAACTCGTTCCCTTCGATCACCACCTGACCGTTCGCGATCACGGTCGAAGGTGAGCCCTGCACGGTACGTCCCTCGTAAGGGTTGTAGTCCACGTTCATGTGCAGCGTCTTGACGCCGAGCGTGGCGGATCGGTTCGGATCAAAGATGACAATGTCGGCATCACTGCCAACCGCGATCGTCCCCTTCCGCGGGAATAGACCGAACATCTTCGCGGGCGTCGTCGAACACAGCTCGACGAAGCGGTTCATCGTGATTCGGCCGGGGCGGACGCCGCCGTCGTGCACGAGCGTCAGCCTGGTCTCGATGCCGGGTGCGCCGTTCGGGATCTTGCTGAAGTCGTCCTTGCCGAGTGCCTTTTCGGACATGCAGAAGGGGCAGTGGTCAGTCGAGATCACCTGCAGGTCGTTCTTCGCGAGTCCCTTCCAGAGGACGTCCTGGTGCCACTTCTCGCGCAGCGGTGGCGACATCACGTACTTCGAGCCTTCGAAGCCGGGCTCTTCGTAGTTGTCGTACGAGAGGAACAGATACTGCGGACACGTCTCGGCGTACGCCGGCAGACCCATGTCGCGCGCCTGCTTCACCTTCTCGAGCGCATGAGCCGCGGACAGATGGACGATGTAGATCGGTACGCCGGCCATCTCTGACAGCGCGATCGCCCGGCCGGTGGCTTCGCCTTCGGCGGTAGGCGGGCGCGTCAGCGCGTGATACTTCGGCGCCGTCTCTCCCTTGCGCAGCGCCTCCTTGACGAGCTCGTCGATGACGCCGCCGTTCTCCGCGTGCATGCACACCAGCCCGCCATTTTCACCGGTCCGGCGCAGCGCCCTGAAAATGGTCGCATCGTCGACCATGAAGACGCCGGGATACGCCATGAACAGCTTGAAGCTGGTGATCCCTTCGTCACGGACCATGCGGTCCATTTCGCTCAGGCCGGCGTCTTCCAGCTCGGTGATGATCATGTGGAAGCCGTAGTCGATGACGGCCTTGCCGTCGGCGCGCTTCCGCCAGTCGTCGAGCGCGTGGCGCATGGTCTGGCCGCGATACTGGATCGCGAAGTCAACGATCGAGGTAGTTCCGCCAAAGGCCGCCGCGATCGTGCCGCTCTCGAAATCGTCCGCGGACGTCGCGCCACCGAACGGCATGTTCAAGTGGGTGTGGACATCGATCCCGCCGGGGATGACGTACTGACCCGCCGCGTCGATCGTCCGTTCGGCCTGGAACCGATGCGCGGGAAGGTCCCGGCCGATGGCCGCAATGGTGCCGTTCTCGCAGTAGACGTCCGCGACGTAGTCGTCAGACGCCGTGACGATCCGGCCGTTGATGATAAGCAGTGACATGATCCTCTATATCAATACAGATTGCCGCCGCGCTTCCCACCGGTGTAATCGACGTAGACCACTTTCAGCTCGGTGTAGAAATCGATGGCGACGCTGCCCATCTCGCGCAGTCCCACACCGGTTGCCTTCATCCCCCCGAAAGGAATGTGGGCTTCGCCGCCGACGGTCGGTGAGTTTACGTGAACGATGCCCTCCTCCAACCGTTCGACGATCCGGAACATCGAGGCGACGTCGCTGGTGTAGACCGACGCCGAGAGGCCGAACCGGACCCCGTTGGCGACCGTCAGCGCGGACTTCGCGTCGGGCGCGCGGATCACCGACAACACCGGCCCGAAGATCTCCTCCTGCGCGATGCGCATTGACGCGGCGACGTTGTCGAAGATCGTTGGCTCGACGAAGAAGCCGCCGGCGAGGCCAGCCTCCTGCAGTCGCGAGCCGCCGCGAATGAGCCGGGCACCCTCGCGCTGGCCGATACCGACATACTCGAGCACGGTGTCGAGTTGAGAACTGTCCACGGACGGTCCGATGTTCGTCTTCGGATCCAGGCCGTTCCCGACGACGAGCTGTGCGGCGCGAGCATGCAGGCGCTCGACGAACTCGTCCGCGATGGACGCATCGACGACCGCCCGGCTTGTCGCGGTGCAGCGCTGGCCGGTCGAGCCAAACGCCCCCTGCACCGTGCTCTCAACAGCGAGATCGAGGTCGGCATCCGCCAAGATCACGATCGGGTTCTTGCCGCCCATCTCGCACTGGCATTTGATCCCCCGGGCCGCCGCAGCGGAGTAGAGCGCCACACCGACGTCATTGGAACCCGTGAAGGAGACCGCCTGGATGGCGGGATGCTTCACGATCGTGTCGCCGACCTCGCGCCCGCCGCCGTAGACGAGATTCAGCACACCGGGAGGCAGATCGCACGACTCGAAGATCTCGACGATGAGCGTGGCGGTGAGTGGGGTCAGTGTCGCGGGCTTGAACACGACCGTGTTGCCGGACACGAGCGCAGGCGCGATCTTCCAGATTGAGATCGCGACCGGAAAATTCCACGGCGTGATGATCGCGACCGGTCCCACCGGTTGCTTGACCGTGTAGCAGAAGTTGTGGGGAAGCTCGGAGGGGATGGTAATTCCTGTGATTCGTCTCGCCTCGCCGGCAAAGAACTCGATCACGTTGATCGCGCGCTGGACCTCTCCGCGCGCTTCGGCGATCGTCTTGCCTTCTTCCCGGGTCAGCGCCTCGGCAAGCTCCTGCCGCCGTTCTTCCGTCCGGCGCTGCACCCGGTAGAGCAGCTGTCCGCGCATCGGCGCTGGCGTGTTGCGCCACCCGTCGAAGGCCCGCGCCGCCGCCTCGCACGCGCTCGCAGCTTCGTCAGCTGTCGAGCTCGGCGCCTCGGCGATCACTTCCGAGGTGTCTGCCGGATTCAGATCTTGAACCCGCCGCCCGCTCGCGGAGTCGGTCCATTTGCCATCGATGTAATTCTGGAGAATTCGCATGGTGAGACGCTCGAACGTTAGCACTTTTCCATCTTCCATTTTCCATCGGCCATTCGCGGGTGCGTCTTCGCATCCCGCGAGTGCTAAGATGCGCGCTTCGGCTTCCTGGGGGTTCACATGAGTGC
>JACDDJ010000237.1 GCA_013817065.1 Acidobacteriota bacterium | reverse complement strand
CCGGTTTCGCCCCTCGGGATCCTGCTGCTGCGAGAACATGGCGGTTTTCATGTACTTGTCGGTCATCCGCGGCGCCGCCGCGCCCAGGAGCGTCATCATGCGCCCGGCGCCGCCAACCGTGATGTCGCGCACCGGACGTTCGGCGCACTTGAGGATCGTCCGGGCAACGACTTCCGGTGCATAGACGGGTGGGGGGAACGAGGGCGCGGCATCCATGTAGTTGCGCGCGTGCTCCAGGTAGGGGGTGTCGATGGCGGACGGTTTCACGAGTGTCACCGCGATCGGGAACTTGTCGTGCTGCAGTTCCATCCGTAAGGCGTTGGTGTAGCCCTGCACCGCATGCTTGGACGCCGAGTAGATGCCCTGCAGCGGAATCGCCTGATCCGACACGATGCTGCCGATGTTAATGATCGTGCCCCCGCGCTCGCGCATGTGGTGCACGGCGGTGCGGCAGCCGTTCACCACGCCCCAGAAGTTCACGTCGAACAGCCGCTTCTTGTCCGCCATGGGCACTTCGGTCAGCTTGCCGAAGATCGAAATGCCGGCATTATTGACCCAGGTGTCGATCCCGCCAAAGGTGCGGACGGCTTCGGCCGCCACGCCGTCCAGCTCCTCCGGATTGGCGACGTCTGCAACTGCGTAGGTCGCGCGTCCGCCGGCATCGTTGATTGCCTGAACGAGACGCTGCAGCTCGGCCTCATTCCTCGAGCTCAGGACGACTGATGCGCCCCGCTGCGCGGCCAGTTGTGCGGTCGCCAGGCCGATGCCGCTCGATGCGCCGGTGATCACAATGGTTTGCTCACTCAATTTCTTCGGACGGAACTTACGCCTCAGCATTGGGCCTCCTGGAGGTTGCACGCGTGGGGATGCGCCTCGTGAGCTCGTGCAACGGATCTGCCACCGCAATCGCCGCTATAATTTCGCCATCTCCATGGTTGACCTTTCTGATATCCGCCAGGCTGCGGAACGGGTGCGTACGATCGCGCGCGTGACTCCGCTCCTCGACGTCACGGCACTTGCCGGCCGGCCGCTCCTGCTGAAGTGCGAAAGCATGCAGCCCGGCGGCGCCTTCAAGATCCGCGGCGCCTACAACATGGTCGCGCGGCTCACGCCCGAGCAGCGCGCGCGCGGCGTCGTGACCTACTCGTCCGGCAATCACGGCCAGGCCATGGCGCTCGCGGCCCGGGAGCTTGCCGCACTGGCCGTGGTGGTCATGCCGACGACCGCCCCGGCTATCAAGGTCGAAGGTGCCCGCGGCTTCGGTGCGGAGGTGATTTTCGCCGGCACCACTTCGGCCGATCGAAAGATCCGCGCCGAGCAGGAAGCAACGGCGCGCGGACTCACGATGGTGCCGCCCTTCGATCATGACTGGATCATCGCCGGCCAGGGCACGCTCGGGCTGGAGCTGCTTCAGCAGTGCCCCGACGTCGAGACCGTTCTGGTGCCGGTCGGCGGCGGCGGACTGCTCGCCGGCGTATCGGCAGCCATCAAACTGACGAATCCTTCAGTTCGGGTGATCGGCGTCGAACCTGCCGGCGCCGCAGCGATGAAGGCGTCGCTGGCACAGGGCCATGCCGTCACCCTTGACAAGACCGCGAGCGTCGCCGACGGACTGATGCCGGTGAGGCCTGGCGACCTGACCTTCGCGCACGCGCAGAAGTATGTGGACGATGTGATCACGGTGGAGGATGAGCAGATCATCGACGCCGTGCTGTGGCTGTTTACGAAAGCGAAGGTCGTCGCCGAACCGTCCGGCGCGGCGACGGTCGCGGCCGCACTGGCCGGCCTCGTGACCGGGTCCGGCCCGACCATCGCGATCGTAAGTGGCGGCAACATCGGCCTCGACAAGCTCGAAGAGCTGCGCAAGCAGAGAGCATCGGGTTAGCGACACATGGCGATCGAACTGTTCGAGATGGAGCGCATGCAGTCGACGTGGGAGAACGTCGTCGACTACGACATGAGCGAGAGCGGCGTGCGGCCGCTCACCCTGCGGGAGCTCGTGGAGATGGGGTTCGATCTCGAGTCATTCCTCGACGTGCCGCTCGGCTACAGCCAGTCGAACGGGACGATCGAGCTGCGCGAGGGGATCGCTGCCCACTATCCGGGTGCGACGGCGGACCACATCGAAGTCACAAACGGCACCTCCGAGGCGAACTACATGGTCGCCCTGAGCCAGCTCCGTCCTGGCGACGACGTCGCAATGGAGGCGCCGAACTACATGCAGATGCCTGGTGTGGCGCGCAGCCTCGGCGCAACCGTCACGACGTTTCGTCTCTGCCAGGACACCGGGTGGGAACCCGACTGGGAAGAATTCGAGCGGGCGGTTACGCCGAAAACGAAGATCCTCTACCTGTCGAACCCGAACAATCCGACTGGCGCTGTTCTTTCCGACGAGGCGATGACGCGGATCGCGAACCGGTGCGATCAAACCGGGACATGGCTGCTCTCCGACGAGGTTTACCTCGGCGCCGAGATCAGCCGGCCGCGGACGAAAAGCTTCTGGGGCCTGGGCGACCGGGTGGTGGTCACGAGCGGCCTGTCGAAGGCTTACGGGATTCCCGGCGTGCGCGTCGGCTGGCTGGTCGGCCCGCCACAGCTCGCATCGGCCTCGTGGACGCAGCACGACTACATCACGATCGGTCCGAACAAGATGTCGGACCGGATCGCGAGAGTCGCGGTGCAACCCGAGAATCGTGAGCGATGCTACGCGCGGACGCGCGAGATTCTGAAGCACAACCTGCCGATCGCGCGCGAGTGGATCGAGAGCTTTGGCTGGAGCGTGACCTGGCGCGAGCCCCAGGCCGGCGCGATTGCACTGTTGAAATACTCCGGCGACGAGCCGAGCCTGGCAATGGCCGAACGCGTCCGGACCAGGCAGAGCACCCTGATCGTCCCCGGCTCGCACGTCGGGCTCGAAGGCTATCTGCGGATCTGGCTCGGCGGACGCGAAGACTTCCTCCGCGAAGGCTTGCGCCGCATCGGCTCTGAACTCAGGAGTTAACCTCGGCGGATTGCCGGTTTACCTCGGCGCGACACTTCTCAGCAGGGCACCCGGAGTGGCGCCGGTGTGCGCGCCGTTCTTCACTACGACCACCCCGTTGACGAGCACGTAGGGGATGCCGGTCGCATAGGCGTGCGGCTGTTCGAAGGTCGCCGCGTCGGTGACAGTGTTGGCGTCGAACAGAACGATGTCGGCGGCGTAGCCTTCCTTGATGACTCCGCGGTCCTTGAAGCGGAAGTGATTGGCCGGCAGCGAGGTCATCTTCCTGATCGCCTCCGGGAGCGTAATCACTTTGCGAACTCGCACGTACTCGCCGAGAACACGTGCATTGTTGCCGTAGCCGCGGGGGTGCGGCACGCCGGCACCGGGCACCAGCACTCCGCTGTCGGACGCGAAGCCGACGAACGGATGCTTCATGATCCGGTGCACATCCTCGTCGGACATGAAGTGGTAGACCATCGACGCACCGCCGGCCAGCATCATGTCGCGGGCGGTTTCGAGCTGCGCGTCGGCAGTCGTGGACCCTTTCAGCTTGCCGGCTGCGTCCGCCATCGACAGCCCGTTGAGGGATGGGTCGGCACGATACGAAGCAATCTTCGCGAATGACAGATCCTGCAGTCCGCGCTCGGCGAGCAACTCCTTGATCTCGCCCTTGATCCGACCCCAGGTCGCGGCGTCGTTCAAACGTTCGCTGATTTTCGTCTGGCCACCCTCGAGCGCCCATGATGGAAAGCGGATGCCGAGCGAGGAGCTCGCCGCCGTGTACGCGTACTGGTCGGCTTCTACTTCCTGGCGGCGCTTGCGTGCGGCGTCGATCAAAGCCAGCGCCTTCCCGCTGGCGCCCCATCGCCTCGGGCTGTCGACCTTCAGGTGCGAGATCTGCACGCGCGCCCCGGCGGCTTCGCCGATGCGGAGCGCTTCCTCGACTGACGCTTCGAGCGCGGTGCCTTCGTTCCGCATGTGCGAAGCATAGAGTCCACCCGCGTTCGCCGCGACCCTGGCCAGGTCGATGATCTCCGGGGTCTTGGAATAAGTACCGGGCACGTACTGAAGGCCGGTCGACAGGCCGACCGCGCCGTCCGCCATTCCTTTCCATACGAGCGCCTTCATCTTCTGCAGCTCGCCGGCCGAGGGAGCGCGATCCGCCGTCCCCATCACCGCGCGGCGCACAGTGTTGTGACCGATCAGCGTCGCGAAGTTCACCGAAGCCGGCGTCTGGGCGGCGCGGTCGAACGCCGCCGCGATATCACTGGCCGAACTACCGCAGTTGCCCGCGACGATGGAGGTCACGCCCATCCGGACGAAGTTCTCCGCTTTCGGCCGCTCCCAGATGTCGTCCGCGTGCGTGTGCACGTCGATGAAACCAGGCGCCAGCGTCAGACCGCTCGCGTCGATGACCTCCTTCGCGGCCGTCCGATCGATCTTTCCAACCGACAGGATCCGCCCGCCACGGATGGCCACATCAGCGCGGCGGCCGGGCGAGCCGGTTCCGTCCACCACCGTGGCACCGGTGATCAGGAGGTCGTACTGCGGTGACTGGGTTGTAACCGGCACCGGCGCCGCAGCCACGATCGCGCCGAACGCGAATGACGCGACGATCAACTTGTTCCTGCTCTTCATGCTGAGGTCTCCACACGGCGCCCACCTGTGAGCGCACTCACCGCGAGGCCAGCGACAAGGACGGCGACGACACCGATCGGGTTGTGCCAGAGAAATGAGACGTCCTTTGTCGCGGGATGGAACGCGAAGACCGCGACGACGCCCATGCCAACGATGAGGCCCGCGAAAGCGCCGTGACCGTTCACCCGCCGGAAGGCAAGTGCGAGCACGAACACACCGAGCAGGGATCCATAGAAGAACGATCCGAACCGGTTGACGACCTCGATCAGCGAACCGAGACCGGCCGCAAATGTCGCGACGACACAGGCATAGAGACCCCAGAAACCCGTGGCATACCGCGACACCATCAGGTAGTGCGTGTCGGTCTCGGACGGTTTCAGGTGGCGGCGGTAGATGTCGATGACCGTGGACGTCGCGAGCGAGTTCAACTCCGCCGCGATACTCGACATCGCGGCCGCAAAAATGGCCGCGATCATCAGCCCGACGACGCCGATCGGCAGCGTGGTCGTGATGAATGTCGGGAACACGTAGTTCACGTCTGGCGCCGGGGTGTCACCGGTCTTGCCCTTGTACATCTGGTCATCAGTGACGTCGAGCACCAGGGCGGCGGCGCGCGCGCGGATGTCCGTGATCGCTCCATCGGCTGCATGGAACGCAGCCCGCGCGGCGCCGTCACTATCCTCACCGGCAGACGCAAAGGTGACAGAAGCCGCCCGTCGCTGGACGAACGCAGCCGCGAACTCCGCCTCGAGCTGCTGGTAGTCCGCGGCGCGCGGGCTCTCGGCAATCGCCTTCGCATGCTTGTCGTTGAATAGCATCGGCGGCTGATTGAACAGGTAGAAGACGAACACGAGGACGCCGGTGAGCAGTACCAGCGCCTGCAGCGGGATCTTGAAGTACGCACTCATCAACAACGACCGACGGCCTTCATCGATCGACTTGGCGGTGAGATACCGCTGGACCTGGCTCTGGTCGCAGCCGAAGTACGAGAGCATCAGGAACAGGCCGCCCAGCAGTCCGGACCAGAAGGTGTAGGTCTGCGACAAGTCGAAGGTGAAGTCCACCGTATGCAGGCGTCCCGCCGCTCCCGCCACCTGCAGCGCTCCGCCCACACTCACGTCGTCCGGCAATCCGACGAGCAGCGCAATGACCGCAGCAACGACCCCGGTCACAATCACGACCATCTGCTTGACGTCCGTCCAGGTGACCGCCTGGACGCCGCCGATGATCGTATAGAGCGCGGTCGGCAGACCGATCGCCAGGATCGTCAGCGTGATGTTCCAGTCGAGGACGATCGACAGGATGACCGCAGGCGCCGCGATGATGACCCCACACGACAGACCGCGTGAGAGAAGAAAAAGAAGGCTCGCGAGAGTCCTCGTCTTGGAGTCGAACCGCTTCTCGAGGTACTCGTAGGCGGTATAGACGCGCGCCCGGTAGAAGAACGGCACCAGCGTCATCGAGAGGATGATCATCGCGATCGGCAGGCCGAAGTAGAACTGCACGAACCGCATCCCGTCGGCGTAACCCTGCCCGGTGGCCCCCACCAGCGTGATCGCACTCAACTGTGTGGCCATCACCGACAGGCCGACCGCCCACCAGGGCAGGCTGCGCTTGGCCAGCAGGTAGCCGTCGAGGTCGCCCGTCGAGTGGGTCTTTCGGAGGCCGTCCCAAATGATCCAGACGAGATATGCCGCTACGACGAACCAGTCGATCGCGTGCATGTCAGACGAAAGCGCGGCTGAAGATCCAGAGCGCCGCTATGACAGCAATCTCGCAGACCACGACGCCGATGTAGGTGCGTGTCATCGTTGGGATTCTACTGCGGGGCTGAGATTCTGCTGCGGGGTTGAGTTTCTACGGGGGGCCGTCTTCGAATGGAAACGCTGCCCGGGCGGCTACGCCCTCGGGGAGCCGAGCCCGTCGTCGCCGCGAAGCTGCCTGACTCGCGGGCGCGGGTCGCGCGCCGTGCCGAGGACGAAATCAGCATGTGCATCGACGTCACTGCGATTGACGTTGATGACCGACGGCTTCTTCACCAGGATCTCGCCCTCCCGGAGGGTCAACTGGACCTCGTACTTGCCCGGTTTCACCTTGAACGTAAAACCGCCGGCATTATTCGTGGTGACCTGCTGCTTTTCGCCGGTATCGACGTTGATCACCTGGACCACGCGACCATCCAGCGGGCTGGTGCCGTCCGGACCCCGGACGGTCCCGCTGATCGTTCCATCTGCCTGGGCGGGCCGCGGACCCATATCGACGACGGGGATCCCCTGGCGACACGCGGCAGCCGAAGCGGCGATTAATGTCGCGAGAAACGCGGTCTTGATCCAGGTTATCTCGTTCGGGAAAAGTTTTTCCGTCACCCTTGGCCTCTGCAATCCATTTCAGCAAGCGGTACGC
>JACDDJ010000236.1:1758-7035 GCA_013817065.1 Acidobacteriota bacterium | reverse complement strand
GCGAGGCTCAACCGCAGCGTCCCGACACGCGGGCTGGGCATTGGAGTGGATACTGACACGCAGGGGCCGTTGAGACTCAGTCCCGACAACCGGTACTTGTACGCGGTGAACCCGGGCAGCGACAACGTCACGGTGTTCGAGGTGACGGGACCGGCGGGACAAAGTGCGCTCGAGCCGTGTCCGGCAGGCCGGCCACAATCACCCAGACCCTCGGCCAATTTCGTGCCGACTGCAGACTGCCTCGGTTGGGTCCCGTCGGATCATCCGCAAGCACCCGGCAATAGTGCTGGAAGGATGGGCGGCCAGGCCGGTTCGCCGGCGCCTACTGGCGACTGCCCCGCGGGACAGCCTGCCTCAGCCAGGCCGGGTGCCTCGTTCGTCCCGACCGATGACTGCCAGGGCTGGGTGCCATCGGATCACCCGCTTGCGCGCGCGCGCGCCCGCTCCGGGGGATCCGACGAGAGTAACGGAACCGGCCTCAAGTTCCTCCAGCTGATCGATGCGGGCGATCAGCCGCTCAGCCTGACGATTCATGACGACCTGCTCTACGTGCTGAATGGTTCCGTCGCGGGCAACGGCATCCGGGGCTTCAGGCGTGCGGTCGACGGCACCTTGACGCCGCTCCCGAACTCATTCAGGGCGCTGAGTTCGCCGATCGCGGTCCCCGGTGAGGTGAGATTCAGTGCTGACGGTCAAGTCATCCTTGTGACGCAGAAGACCACCAACGTGTTGCTGACACCCCAGAACGCCATCGACGGGTTCACCATCGGAGCAGACGGGTACGCCAGCGCTATGCCGATCCGAAACGCCTCGTTTGGCCTGCGCCCATTCTCCCTGGCATTCCGAGCGGACAACAGACTGGTGGTTGTCGAAGCCTTCAATGCAGCACCTAATCTGTCGGCGGCGTCCTCCTACATCCTGAGTCCCGACGGGACGATATCGGTCATCACCGGCTCGGTGCCGACTGGACAGACGGACATTTGCTGGGTGGTCATCACCAATGACGGACGGTTCGCCTTTACCGCCAATTTCGGCAGTGGGACGATTTCCAGTTTCAGTCTCTCGCCGGCGGGGACATTGTCTTTGATCAATGGCGCCGCCGCTTCCTTGGGTGCGATGAGCCAGCCGGTGGACCTGAGCCTGAGTGCTAACGGCCGATACCTCTATCAACTGCTGAGAGGCACCGGAGCGGTCGCCGCCTTCCGCATCGAGCCGAATGGCAGTCTGACATCGCTGGGGGTCACCGCCGGCGGTCTTCCGATTGCCGATGGGGCGTCGGGGTTGGCGTCGTACTAAACTGCGGGGCTCTGAAGACCGTTACGCGGCCGCCGCCATCCAGCCGCACGTTTCGTTTGCAGGTTCCATCACGCGTCGTAGCGTCGAGACGCCTCACACCTGGACGATCCCGGTGTGAGGCTGCCGCTCGAATGAGGGTTCCATGCCACCGTCGCTGACCAAGCGCGGGAATATCGACGGCGAAGTTCGAGAATTTTCGCGCGTCCGCGAGACTTGCGCTCAAGTGTCACGCGTCCGCGAGACTTGCGCTCAAGTGTCAAAGGGATCGTAGCCCACTTCGCGCCTTCGATATCGCCGGGCGCGTCCTCTCGATTGGTCAGCGACGAGCGAGAAGCGCGCCTGCCGCAAGGGGCCTTCGCGCTTCCCTCACGAGGATGAAGAAGCCCAAGCTGAAGACGATGAGTTGCTGCAGCAGGCCGATGACGAGCAGCGCCCCCGCAGGAGGAAATCCTGGGTGGCCATCAGGCACGACGTACACCAGCGACAGGAATCCCACTGCGCACGCGGTCCACCGGCGCCACGAACCACCCTCCGCCGCCAGCAGCGTCCACAACCAGAGCGCACCGATGGCACCATAGGCGCTCGGAACGAACGGGCTGCGGGCGGCCCCGAGCACAAGTGCGGCGAGCCAGACCTGCGCCAAGGGAAGACCTGGCCGAGCCCGGGCGGACGCGCGCCACAACAGTGCCAGAAGGGCGAGCGTATAGATCCATCCGATGGCACCGGCGATGTCCGGGCCTAGATGTGGCACCCCGGCCTGGCGCAGCTTCATCACCAGGCCGAAGACCGAGAAGTTCACGGCGGCGAGCCTCGCACGGTCCGCGGCCTCGATCGAGGAGGGAAAGAACAAGTCCCCATGCGACATCGATGGGAGGCTGGCGGCGAAGGCGCGGAACGGGCCCGTCCCCATGGTCGCGAGCGCACAGACCGCGATCATTATCACGGCAGCAGCCGTCCACGCGACGACCCTCCATTGCCGGCGGGCCAGCAGAGGCACGCCGAGAATCCCCGGGAAGATCTTTCCGGTGGCGAGTAGCGCGATAAGCCAGCCGCCTGTGCCCCGGTGCCCTGCATGCACCGCGACCAGGGCCAGCATCCCCGCGGCAAACGTCGCGAGTTGAACGTTGCCGATCTGCAAGGTCAGCAGAACCGGAGTCGCGGCCCACACGGCTGGTGCCATCAGCCCGATGCGAAGACCTTCGCGACCGCCCACCAGGCGGGCGACCAGACCGAGGGCGAGGGCCAGCAGGACGACTTCAGTGGCAAACCAGGCCCGCCTCAACACGAAGACGTCGTCGGTCAACGCCAGGCCGAGCCGCGGCAGAACGAGAAACGTCGGTGGATAGAGAAAATCGTCAACGCCGAGTGGCGCGAAGGCCGCCTCGTACCGTCCGGCGACGTCGGCCGGCATCGGCATGACATAAATCTCGTCGTCGCCGGCGCGCACGCGGTCCGCCGCGATAACGTAGGCAGAGAAGCACGAGTGAACGCGCCAGAAGCTGTCCCAGGGCAGCACGGAACACGCGGTGCGCGCAGGCGCATCCATGAAGACAGCCAGCCGCGCTGTCTGGACAACGGCCGCCAGGGCGACAAGAATCCACACTCCGGTGAGCAGGCAAGCGCGCCTGGACAGGCCGTCGAGGGTTGCCGGCAGCCGCCGCGTGAGTGCCGGTACGCCGCTGAACGTAAGCCCGGCAAACACCAGGGCCAGCCCCCAGGGGGCGTGGAACGCTCGAGCGGCGACGGTGCCAGCCGGCGCGATCAGAGCGGCGACGAGCAGCGCCACCCCAATTCGCTCGCGCGAGGGGCTCGACGGCGTCTGGGGTTCTGCCACGCGGACAGTCTAGCTGACCGCGGAGGTCCGTAGGTGTGCCTGCCAAGAACTCGATCTTGCCGCGTACAGGGGGCGACAGGCTTGAGGACGCGCGTGCCGTTCGGTTGACGAGTGCGAACGCGGGTGTGCGTGTCGAAGGTGCAGTCGAGCGCTGACGTCCGGGCGCCCTGATGGGTGGCGCCGGCGCGCGGCGATGCGAGGATCGGGGGTCGTGCCTGCGGCCATGTCTGGGTCAGGCGGCGTGGCGTTCGTACCGGTGATGCAGGCCACCCACCTGCGGGATCGCCACGATCCGGCCCTCACTGGGCGGCTCGGTCGGGCGAGGAATCGGCGCGTCCTTGTCGAGCGAGAGATGTGTCCGCGATCGTTCGGAGTAGGCGGTGTAGCGATGCATCAACCGCTGCAGACCAGGTCGCGCTGCACACGATCACGTGATCGAGGCACTCACGTCGCGCGGAGCCGATGAACCGTTCGACGTAGGCGTTCTGCCACGGGGAGCGCGGCGCCGTGAGGAGGTCGTCCATGCCCATCGCCTTCGCGGTGTCCGCCCATCCGTCGAAGGCGTGATCGCGGTCGTGGAGCACATAGCGAGGTGCTTCGTCCCACGGGAACGCTTCGCGCAGCTGTTGAGCCGCCCACGCCGCGGTTGGATGTGCCGTCACCGCCACATGCACAATGCGACGGCGCTCGTGGGCGAGCATCACCAAGACGAACAACAGCCGACACGTCGCGGTCGGCACCACGAAGACATCCGCAGCGACGAGCTGTGCCCGGTGATTCGCCAAGAACGTACGCCACGTCTGTGAGGGCGGCTGCCGACGGCGGACGATGTATTTCGCGGCCGTCGCCTGAGGAAGGTCAATCCCGACTTTCAGCAATTCGCCGTGGATCCGGGGCGCGCCCCACCGCGGATTCGCGTCCGACATGGTGCGGATCAGCGCGCGGATGTCGGGTGGGATCGGCGGTCGTCCGATGCGGCGACGACTCTTCCACGTCCAGAACAGGCGGACCCTCGGCGACGCCAGGCGACGACCGTCTCCGGTTGGACGATGACGAGGGCCACGCGCCACTCGCTCCAGACACGCGACAACCAGACCCACAGCCGGCGGTCTGCCTGCGCGAGTCGGAGCCGTCGAGGTCGCGACCGCTTCAGCACCGCGAGCTGGTGTCGCAACGCCAGCAGTTCGAGCGGCAGGACGGCGCGCGAGCGCGCGCAGTGTCGCAGGGTCAGCAGGAACGAGAGGAACACGGCCATGATCGTTGAGCAGCGTATGTCGTGGTCGCCGCAACATCAACCGTTCCAACAAGAACGGCCTTTTCAGCAGGCACAGGCGCACCGTCGACCCAAGGTCCGACATTTTCTCGCTCGGGGCGGTCCTCTACGAAATGCTCGCGGGGCGCCGGCCATTCGCCGGATCGTCGGACGCAGGAATCGCGCCGGCGAGAAGCTCTTTGTCGATTTCTCCTGGAAGCGCCCATCGCTCGTGGACGCGCGCGATTGATGCGAGCACTCGCGAATCGATCGAACGCGCGACGGCCGGTGGCCGGGCTGCGATCGAACAGCGCCTCGTCGCACTCCAGCAGGAGTGGGACATCGACCGCGTCCTGATGGTGAACTTCGCGGCATTGGTCTTCGCGCAACTCGTCGCGGCGACGCGAGACCGCCGCTGGCTGTGGGGGCCGCTTGTGCAGACGCCGTTTCTGATGATGCACGCGACGCTCGGCTGGTGCCCGCCGTCTCTGTGGTTCCGGCCCATGGGATTCCGCACGCGGTTCGAAATTCAGGAAGAGCGCGAAGAGCTCATTCGGCGTTTGGGCGAAACTGCAGGCCTGACGGGCTCTCGATCGCGTCTGGAGGAAAGCGATTCGTCGCAGTGAACCCTCTAGTCGCGATCGCGGACCACGACGGCGGTAGGGACGACGTGGTTGATCTCGTAACTCCGCCGATCCTTGTCCCGGTCCATGGGCTGCGTTCGTCCTTGGCTGTCGGTCGCTCGCACCATCACGGAGCGCTCTCCGGCGGTTGGCTGCCAGTAGAACTCCCATGATCGCCAGGTGTGCTGTGAAGCCGGCGACGTCAGCCGCGCCGTTGCCCATTTCTTGCCGCCGTCGACGCTAACCTCAACCCGCGCGACCGTTCCCACGCC
>JACDDJ010000236.1:0-1748 GCA_013817065.1 Acidobacteriota bacterium | reverse complement strand
ACGGTGTACCTCTCACCGGCCGGAATGATGCTACCCATCTCCGGATCGATGATGATCGACTTGACCTGCAACTCCGTGACAGGGATCAGGGTCGGTGTTCCGTTCATCCGCTCCCACCGGCTGTACTGCAGCGACTGGAAGAATCCATCGAACGGCTTGTCAGTCACCACGATGCGTTTGAGCCACTTCACTGACGCCATTCCATACCAACCCGGAACGACGACACGCACGGGGAATCCATGGGACCTAGTCAGGTCGGCGCCGTTCATCTTGTAGGCCAGCAAGACGTCGCCGGCGCGTGCGGTCGCGACGGGCACGCTGCGCGCAAAATGGATGTCGCCTGGTGATGTCGGCTCATCCTCAATCTCACCATGGTCGGCGCCTTCGAACATCACGTCGACAGCAGTCGACAACATTCCGACTCGTTCGAGCACCGCGGTCAGCGGAACGCCAGTGAATTCAGCATTGCCCGCCGCTCCCGATTGCCACTGAGCTCCCTCCGCCTTTGGCGCCAGAAACACCCTACCGTTGCCGGCACACTCAATCACCGTCACCTGGGACTGAGTCGCCATTGCCGTCAGATCGCGATACGAGAAATTGCCCGACTTTTTGACCGCGCCCTCAACTCTCAGCCGCCACGTCGCTCGCTTGAGATCGGGCTCAGCGAAGTGGTTGCGCACGTAGAACCGTTCGGATGGTGTGATCCACTCTCGGAGCGCTGATTGCGGCGATTCCAAGTTGAGCGGCTCTTTCTCACGAAGGATCAGGCCGGAGCCAGGTAGCACTCTTGATGATCGCCGCGGCCTGGCGCGGGTGGGACGCTTCTTCGCCATGAATTCATCCATTCGGTCGCGGACGGGGAGCTCCTGACCGCTCCACACTGCGGCGTTAGTCAGGACCTAACGCCTGAGTTAAGCCGCGCCGCGAAGCGGCGTCGGCTTGGACGAATGTTAGGCCTCGCACCGACGCACCTGCCCGTAGCAAAGACACGCGCTCGATATCGATGGCTAAAACGGGAGTTCTAAGCCGCCGGGTTCGGCGAAGACGGCGAAGCGCCCCACGTGTGTCATACATTAGTTGGTAATGGTAGTAATTGATGTGCTCGAGCACTGCGAAAGGCAAGCAAGCCAATAGCCAACCTAGGTCAGCGTTAGGGGTTCCTCGGGTAGCAGCAACGGCAAGCGCCAACGTTGCAACGCCTAGCCCGATGGTATTCGATAACCGAAAGCCACGGAATACGGCCGGCAACCACAACGGCAATGGGGGGCTGTGCTCGTACTGGCGGTATTTTAGTTCCCCGTAAAGGGCGCCTTGGCCGAGGATGTAGCACACGAGGACGAGCGGTATGCCTCTCAGCGTCCACGCGACCTGGGAACTCGCACTCAGCCAGTACAGAGCGAGCGCTGGTAGAAGTGCGACAGAAAATCCTGCCTCCACCGTGCGAAGGTATTTCATTCTCTTTGAAAGCTGTAATAGACGCGACATCAGATACTTCCAAAGAGGCCTAACGCTGGAATTGAGCCGCCGCGCATGCCACGCTGATGCGGACAAGTTCACGATGAGAGGATGCTAACTTGCGGTCGGCTCCAATGACTTGTTGGGCGGCAGGTCGGTGTGGTCCGGGAGAAGGGTAACAGAACAGTCCAGGGACATGGGTGACACATTCCGCCAGACTCGAGTCGAGGTACTCGATGCCGTGGCAGGAAACGTCACTCATGGATCAACGTGTGCAGTTCATCGCGGATTAC
>JACDDJ010000235.1 GCA_013817065.1 Acidobacteriota bacterium | reverse complement strand
CCATTGGACGCAGCATCGCATCGGCAGCGTCGATAACGTCGTCCGTCTCCGCGAGGCGGCCCTTCCCTACCCAGCCGCACGCCAGGTAGCCCTCGCCCGGCTCGACGAACTTGATGCCGCGCGCGCGCAGCGTCGCCATGTTGGCCCGCACCGCGTCGTGATCGAGCATGTTCGTGTTCATCGCCGGCGCCATCAGGATCGGCGCGCGGGTGGCGAGATAGAGGGACGTGAGGAAATCGTCGGCGATGCCATGCGCGAACTTGGCAATGATGTTCGCAGTGGCGGGGACGACGAGGAGGAGCCTGGCGTCCGTGGCCAGGGCGATGTGCTCGATGTCGGCATTAGCTCCCTCGGCGAACTGGTCGGTGATGACGCGGCGGTGCGTGATCGCCTCGAAGGTGACCGGCCCGACGAAGCGCGCCGCCGACCGCGTCATGATCGCAGTCACATCGTGGCCGCGCTTCTGCAATCCGCGAGCGACCTCGATCGCCTTGTAGGCGCCGATCCCGCCGCATACGCCAAGGGCAATCAGGGCCATGATCCTACCGGCCGTCAGTCACGAACTCGAACGCGTTGCGGATCTCTGAACGATCTGAACCCTTCACTGTGGAGCCCTTTCTCTGAACGAGGCAACGATAGCTTCTGCGGCAAGGCGCACCGAGCGCAGCCGCGCCCGCTCCGCGAGGACGATCGCCCGGAGCCGCTCGACGCACGCCTCGAGCTCGTCGTTGACGATCACGTAGTCGTACTCGGCGAAGGCAGCCACTTCGTTCCGCGCCGTGCGCAGCCGCCGCTGCATCGCCTCTTCCGGATCCTTGCTGCGCCCGCGCAGTCTCTGCTCGAGCACCTCGAAGGAGGGCGGGAGCACAAACACGCCGACGGTCTGTGCGTATCGCATCCGCACCTGGCGCGCCCCCTGGACGTCGATCACCAGCACGATGTCATGGCCGCGCGCGAGGTCGCGCTCGACGTCGGTCGCGCAGGTTCCGTAGAGATTGCCGAAGACGTCCGCCCACTCGAGAAACTCGTCGGCGGCCACCATCTCTTCGAAGCGTTCGCGGGTGACGAAATTATAATCGACACCGTTGCTTTCGCCGTTGCGGGCGGCGCGCGAGGTATAGGACCGCGACAGCGACAGGTCCGAGACGCGCTGCACCAGCCGCTCGACGACGGTGGTCTTGCCGGTGCCGGACGGCGCCGACACCACGTACAGCACGCCGCGTCGCTCGCTCGCCCCGCCGGCCGCGCTATTCGACATTCTGCACTTGCTCCCGCATCTTCTCGAGCTCTGCCTTCAGCGAAACGACCAACTCGGAGACGGCCGGACCTTCGGCTTTAGAGCCGACGGTGTTCACCTCGCGGTTCATCTCCTGCAGCAGGAAGTCCAGCTTACGGCCGCACGGCTCCGGTGAGTCAGACAGTGCGCGCCAGTGCTCCAGGTGGCCGCGGAACCGGACCACCTCTTCGGTGATGTCGGAGCGGCCAACGAACCTGGCGATCTCCTGCGCTATCAGTGTCTCATCGGCGAGTGGGTCCACCTTCAGCTCTTTGACACGCGCTTCGAGCCGGGTCCGCAGCGCGTCCATGCCACTCTCGGATGCCGCCGCCACACGTCCGAACAGATCGCCAAGCAGAGCCCGGCGGGCGTCAAGATCGGCGCGGAGAATCTCCCCTTCCTTCGTCCGCATCGAATCGAGATCGCCGACCGCGGCAACGATGGCTTCGAGAACCCGCGGGGGCAGGAAGTCGTCGCTACCCTCCGGTTCGTGCTGCTTCTCCCGAATGGAGAGGGCCTGCGGGAAGCGCAACAGGTCACCGGGCGTCATCAGGCCGGCGATGTGGCCGCGCTCCCGCGCGCGGTCGAGCGCACCGCTGAGCGCGTCGAGGAACACCTCGTTCAACTCGACTTCGAGCGCCGGCACGCGCCGTTGCTGGACCGAGACGCTGACTTCGACCCGGCCGCGCGCGAGTCGCTGCTGGACGGCAGTGCGGATCGCCGATTCGATCGGCCCGAACGATGACGGTATCCGAAGCTGCAGATCCAGGTGGCGGTGATTCACTGACTTGACGGTCACCGCGATAGTCGCCATCTCATCGTCCCGCGTGAGCGACGCGAAACCGGTCATGCTCTTGATCATTGGATAGTTGGGTGCGGCCGAATCTGGGTTGGACGGCGGCCTTCGAACGATTGCAGGGCGTAGAGTTTGGAGTAGACGCTGGTCGGCTGCGCCAGCAGCTCCTCGTGTTTGCCGGTCTCCACGATCCGCCCCTTCTCCAGAACGATAATCTGGTCGGCACGCCGAACCGTTGAAAGACGATGCGCGATGACGAAGGAGGTCCGGTTGCGCAGCAAAGTCTGCAAGGCCTCCTGGACGAGCAGCTCGGACTCCGCGTCGAGCGCGGATGTCGCCTCGTCCAGGATCAGGATGGGCGCATTCTTCAGGATCGCGCGCGCGATCGCGATGCGTTGACGCTGCCCCCCAGAGAGGGTCTGCCCGCGCTCGCCGATCCTGGTCTGATATTTGTCCTGCAGATTCACGATGAACTCGTGAGCGTGCGCGGCGCGGGCGGCGGCTTCGATTTCCTCGGCAGAGATTCCGTTGCAGCCGTAAGCGATGTTGCTCTCGATGGTCTCGTCGAAGAGGACCGTCTCCTGCGTGACCATGCCGACCTTCGAACGCAGTGACTTGAGCATGACGTCGCGGATATCGAGGCCGTCGATGCGAATCGCACCGCCGGTTACGTCATAGAAGCGCGGCAGGAGGTTCACGAGCGTCGTCTTGCCCGCGCCACTGAGTCCGACGATCGCGACCATCTCGCCGGGCGCAACCCGGAAGGACACGTCACGGAGGATGGGCTTGGTCGGCCGGTCATCATAGGCAAACGCGACGTTCTGGAACTCGATCGCAAAGCGCGGCGACTGCAGCATGCCGGCGTCAGGCCGTTCCTTCACCTCGGAATGCGTGTCGAGCACCTGGAAGATGCGGTCGGCCGCCGCCGTCGCCTGCTGCATGCTGCCGGTCACGCGGCTCAGCTTCTTGACCGGCGTGTACATCATGAAGGCCGCGACGATGAAGGTGGTGAACTCGGGAGCCGTGAGCGCCTGCATCGCGATCTGCTGGCGGCCGTACCACACCAGCCCGATCACCGCGGCGCCGCCGACGATTTCCATCAGCGGAGGGAGCGTCGCGAGGATGCTCGTGACCTTGAGGTTGGTGCGGTACACCTGCTGTGCGGCACGGCCAAAGCGGCTCGCTTCGTGCGCCTCGGCGCCGAAGGCCTTGACGATGCGGTGGCCGGTGAAGGCCTCGGCCGTCACATGCGTGAGGTGTTCGAGCTCCTCCTGGCTGCGCCGCGTCGTGGACCGGATCCGTTGGCCGAATTTCGCCAGAGGATACGCGACGATCGGCGCGCCGGTGATTGCAACGAGCGCGAGTTGCCAGTCGATCCAGAACAGCAAACCGGCGTAGCCGACAAGCGCCAGAGTCTCGCGCAGCAGGTCGCCCAGGGTTTCAGACACCGCCCCCTGAACCTGGTTGACGTCGTTGGTGATCCGCGACATCAGCGAGCCGCTCGACTTGCGGGTGAAGAACCCCGCAGACTGGTCGAGGATGTGGCGGAACAGCTTGTTGCGGATGTCGCGAACGACGCGCTGCCCGATGTCCGTCATCATGTAGACGGAGAAGTAAGCGCCGACGCCCTTCACGAGATAGACGCCGAGCACGATCCAGGCCCACACAGCGAATCCCATCCCGCCAGGCTCGTCCGGCAGGACCTCAGCAAAGATTGGCTTGATGAGCGCGACGACGCCCGCTGACGCCGCGGCATACACCGCCATCGCCGCCAGTGCGGCAACGAAGCGCCCGCGATACGGCCGGGCAAACCCGATCAGGCGATGGAGTGGATTCACTCGGTGAATCGATATTTCAGCAGCACCCACAGCGCGACGATCCCGTCACGCCAGGTGATCTTCTTTCCCTCGTCGTAGCCGCGACCGTCATACGTAATTGGCACTTCGTAAACACGATAACCGCGCTTGAAGATCTTCGCCGTCAGCTCCGGCTCAATCCCGAATCCGGCCGAGTCGAGCGTGAAGGAGCGCAACACTTCGATGCGCATCACCTTGTAGCAGGTTTCCATGTCGCTCAACATCGTGTTGTAGAGGACGTTGGTGAGCAGCGTCACGATCCGGTTGCCCACGTAGTGCGTGAACAGGAAGACGCGGTGCCGGCCCAGAAAGCGGGAGCCGTAGACCACGTCGGCGCGGCCCTGGACGATAAGCTCAATGAGCTCTGGAAACTCTTCGGGTGAGTATTCGAGGTCGGCGTCCTGGATGACGACGAGGTCGCCGGTGACTTCCTGGAAGCCGCGGCGAAGTGCGGACCCCTTGCCGCCATTCACCGGCTGAAAGATGACCTTGATCGGCAGCTCCGCGGCGAGCCGCGTCAGAATCTCGCGCGTGCGGTCCTTCGAACCATCGTCCACCACGATCAACTCGGTACGGATCGGGACGGCGATCACCCGGCGGATCATCTCCTCGATCGTCGCCTCTTCGTTGTAAGCCGGCATCACCACCGACAGCAGCGGATCGGTGAGCCGCCCCTTCAAGCGCGACATCAGCGGGCGGTTCCCTGGGGCGTGCGATATCCCGACGGACGGTCCTTGCGCCAGGCCCAGGCGGTTCGAACGATCGTGTCGACGTCCTCGTAGCGGGGCTTCCAGCCGAGAGCACGGCGGATACGGTCGCTCGAGGCGAACAGCACGGCGGGATCGCCTTCGCGACGCGGACCAACGGTGAGGGGCACCGGTGTCCCGGTGACCCGCGCCACCGCGTCAACGATCTCGCGAACGGACGTGGGCCGGCCGTTGCCAAGGTTGTAGGTGGCCGACTGTCCGCCGCTCCGAAGTGAATCCATGGCGAGGATGTGAGCGTCGGCGAGATCGGTGACGTGAATGTAGTCGCGAAGGCAGGTGCCGTCCGGCGTTTCGTAGTCCTCACCGAAGATCTGGAAGGTGTCACGGCCGAGCGCCGCGTCGATCGCCCGCGGGATCAGGTGCAGCTCCGGACTGTGATCCTCGCCAAGCTCGCCGTCCGGATCCGCGCCGGACGCGTTGAAGTAGCGCAGCACGACCGCGCGCACCCCGTAGGCGCGCTCGTAATGCGGCAAGGCCCGCTCGATCGCAAGCTTGGTCTCGCCGTAGGAGTTGATCGGCTGCTTGGGATGGTCTTCGGTGATCGGGGTCTCTACGGGATTCCCGAATACTGCGGCCGTGGACGAGAACACCAGGCTGTGGACCTGCTCGGCGACCATTGCGTCGAGCACCGCCAGCGCGCCGAGCACATTATTTCGGTAATAACCGGCGGGGTCGCGGACCGACTCCCCCACCGATAGCCACGCCGCGAAGTGCATCACGCTTTCGCATGCATGATCGCGTAAGGCGCGCCGCAACCTGTCGGTATCGTGAATATCGCCGTCCACCACGCTGTGGGCGAACCGCGCCGCTTCCCGATGACCCGCGGAGAAATTGTCGTAGACGGTCACCTGGTGACCGGCAGCATGCAGCGCCTTGACGGCGTGGCTTCCGATGTATCCGGCCCCGCCGGTGACCAGGACGTTCGCCATTACCGTCGTCCTATTGAGTGGTAGGTGAAGCCCTGGTTGCGGATGTGCTCGGGCTTGTAGATGTTGCGGCCGTCGAAGATCACCGGATTGCGCATCAACGTCCGCATGCGCTCGAAGTCGGGTTCGCGAAACTCGTTCCACTCCGTCACGAGCACCAGTGCGTCGGCGCCGGTCAGAGCCGCGTAGTTGTTTTCGGCAAAGGTGACCTTCGAACCGAAGATGCTCTTGGCGACCTTCATGGCTTCCGGATCATACGCCGTGACCGTGGCCCCTTCAGCCAGCAACCCATTGATGAGCGGTACCGCCGGCGCTTCGCGCATGTCGTCGGTGCGCGGCTTGAACGCGAGGCCCCACACTGCGATCCGTTTGCCCTTCAGCGATCCAAAATGTGCGCGCAGCTTCTCGAGCAGGCGCAGCTTCTGCTTCTCGTTCACCGCCTCTACCGACTTCAGGATCTGGAAGTCGTACTTGGCGCCCTGCGCGAAGCGCAGCATGGCCTTGACGTCCTTCGGAAAACAGCTGCCGCCGTAGCCAACCCCGGGGAAGAGGAACGATGGACCGATGCGGCGGTCCGCCGCGACCGCCTTGCGGACCTGGTCCACGTCGGCGCCCATTACTTCGCAGACGTTTGCCACTTCGTTCATGAACGAGATCCGCGTCGCGAGCATTGCGTTCGCGGCGTACTTGCAAAGTTCTGCGCTGGCGCAGTCCATCAGCATGATCGGCGCACCGGTCCGGGTGAACGGCGCGTACAGCTCCTGCATCAGCTCCGCGGCGCGGGGATCCTCCGCGCCGATGACGACACGGTCCGGCTTCATGAAGTCGTCGATCGCCGCCCCCTGCTTCAGGAACTCCGGGTTGCTGACCACGCTGAACGGGTGCTTCGTCCCGCGCTGAACGATCTCACGGACCCTGGCCGCGGTTCCAACCGGTACCGTGCTCTTGTTGACGATGACCTTGTAGCCGTTCATCGCCTTGGCCGTCTCGCGCGCCACCTCGAGGACGTGCTTGAGATCCGCGGAACCGTCCTCCCCGGTTGGCGTGCCGACGGCGACGAAGATGATCTGCGAGGCGCGGATTCCGCGCGGCAGGTTGGTCGTGAACGTCAGGCGCTTCTCAGCCCGATTCCGCCGGACCATCTCTTCGAGTCCAGGCTCGTAGATGGGGATCTGACCGCGCTGCAGCTTCTTGACCTTGGCCGGGTCCTTGTCGATACAGAGGACCTCATTTCCATTTTCCGCAAGGCAGGCGCCTGCGACAAGGCCGACGTAGCCACTTCCCACGACCGCGATTTTCATCTGGTGAGGTTCTCCGTTCGATACAAAACCCTAAAACTAGCACAGCCGAAAAAAAACTGTCAATTCATTGAAGCTTAAGGATTTGTGGTCCTACTGGACCTCCTCGGGCCGGGTTCGA
>JACDDJ010000234.1 GCA_013817065.1 Acidobacteriota bacterium | reverse complement strand
GGAAATCCGCATGCACGGTTTGAACGGGGGTCTTACCCACACGCGGATGGGCCTCGCCCGTCCTCCTACAAGTAGGATCTACCAATGCCTTGGTTTCTCGTGGTGCGCGTCCTGTTCGTGCTCGCCGTCACGTATGCCACGGTGCTGACGCGCCCGTTCGGGCCGGGCGTCGAAGTCAACATCCTGGCCGGCGCCCTGCTGGGGGTGTTGATAATCGCAGTCGAGACGCGGATGCGAAGCGCCGAGGTCACCGACCTGCTCGGCGCGCTCATCGGCGGCGCGATTGGTCTCGGGCTCGCGAAGACAATCGGTGCGGCGCTGTTCTGGGCCAATACCGGCGACAACCGGGTCGTCTTTCTCCATAGCTTCGTCCTGCTGGTCTTCCCGTATCTCGGGCTTGCGATGGGCGCGCGCAAAGGCGAATGGCTCGAGCCGGCGCGCCTGGTGTCGCTCTTCCGCGACGCCGGACCGCAGAAGCGCTACAAGATCCTCGACACCAGCGTGATCATCGACGGCCGGATCGCCGACATCTGTGAAACGGGCTTCATGGACGGCACCCTCGTCATCCCGCAGTTCGTGCTCAAGGAGCTGCAGCTGGTTGCCGACTCGGCCGACTCGTTGAAGCGCAATCGCGGCCGGCGAGGTCTCGACATCCTGCACAAGATACAGAAGATGTCCGGCCTCGACGTGTTGATTTCCGACATCGACTTTCCCGAGATCCGGGAAGTCGACCTGAAGCTGATCGAGCTCGGTCGCACGCTCCAGGGGAAGATCGTCACCAACGACTTCAACTTGAACAAAGTGGCGCAGCTGCGCGGCGTCGACGTCCTCAACATCAACGAGCTCGCCAACTCGCTCAAGCCGGTGGTGCTGCCGGGCGAGTTCATGAAGGTGTTCATCCTCAAGGAAGGCAAGGAGTATAACCAGGGGGTTGCTTACCTCGATGACGGCACGATGGTGGTGGTCGACAATGCGCGCCGCATGATCAGCAAGAACATCGACATCGTCGTCACCAGCGTGCTGCAGACGACGGCGGGCAAGATGATCTTCGGGCGTTACATCGAGGGCGCACCCGCCGTGCACCCGGCGGCGCCGGCTGCCCCTGCCGTCGCGCCGGCAGTCGCGGTCCGTGCGCAGAATGCCAAATAGTTTTCATTTCTGGCGCACTGTTCTCTATCTCATCCCGGTCATCACGATCTACACGATCGTGCTCGGCACTGTTTCCCTCCTTTCCACGCTCATTGACCGGTCCGGTAATTTCGCGCACAAGTGTGCGCGGATGTGGGGCAGGCTGATCCTGGCGACCAGCGGCACGCGGGTGACGGTGACTGGCCTCGAGCACCTGGTGCCGGGCCGCAGCTACGTGTTTGCGGCCAACCATCAGAGCATCTACGACATCCCGATTGTCTTCGCCTCGGTGCCGTTTCAGTTGCGGATCGTTGCGAAGGCGTCGCTTGGAAGCATTCCGTTCATGGGGTGGCATCTGCATCGCGCCGGGCACCTGCTGGTCGACCGTCGGAATCCGGGCGCCGACATCGTCCAGAAGATGGCACGGCTGGTCGGCGAATCCAGTTCACTGATCGTATTTCCCGAGGGCACGCGCAGTGCCGACGGCGCGGTTGAGCGCTTCAAGAAGGGACCCTTCGTCGTCGCCATCGACGCGCAGCTGCCGGTGGTGCCCGTCAGCCTGGGCGGGACCCGCCACGTCATGACAAAGGGACGGCTGATGGTGCGACCCGCCGATATCGAGTTGACGATCCATCCGCCCATTCCCACCGCCGGCGTGGCGCGGACCGACGTGATCGCGTTTGCCGAACGGGTCCGCGCGGTCGTGGCCGCGGACGCGAGGTGAGATAATCGCCCCTTGATGCATGTGACGGCGATCATCGCGGCCGGGGGGAAGGGCAGTCGTGTCGGGGCCGACGCCCCGAAGCAGTTTCTCGACCTCGGCGGCCAGCCGATCCTCGCGCACAGCGTGCGCGCCCTCGTGGATCATCCACGTGTCTCTGAATTGATCGTGGCGCTTCCGGCCGACAGCGCCAATTGGCCGCCGTCCTGGCTCACCGGCAGCGCGAAGGTCCGGATCGTCGCCGGGGGAGCACGGCGGCAGGATTCCGTCGCGAACGCCTTCGATGTCATCACCGGCGCTGAGGTCGTGTTGATCCACGACGCGGCGCGGCCGTTCGTGTCGGCGGACCTGATCTCGCGGGCCATTGATGCGGCACTCGCGCACGGCGCCGCGATTGCCGCAACGCCGGTGAGCGACACCGTCAAGCAAGTGCTGCCGGGTGAAACCGGGCCGGTGATTCACGGCACCATCCCTCGAGAGTCGATCTACCTGGCGCAGACACCGCAGGCGTTCAAACACGAGGTGCTGGCCGCCGCCGTCGCGCTCGGGCGTTCGGGCGTTCTCGCCACTGACGAAGCGTCGCTTGCCGAACAGGCCGGACACGCCGTCCACGTGGTTGAAGGAGATGCCGGCAACGTGAAGATCACCACACCTGCGGACCTCGTGCGCGCCAGGGATCGGATCACACCGGCCGCGACGGCGAGGGCCGGGACCGGCTACGATCTCCATCGCCTCGTCGAGGGACGCCCGTTGATCATCGGCGGCGTCGATATCCCGTTCGAGAAAGGCGCGCTCGGGCACTCCGATGCAGACGTTGCGTGTCACGCGGCGACCGACGCCGTGCTTGGGGCCGCGAGTCTCGGTGACATCGGCCGGCACTTTCCCGACACGGATCCGCGGTGGAAGGGGGCGTCGAGCATCGAGCTGCTGCGCCAGGCCGCCGGGCTCGTCCGCGGCGCCGGTCACGCGATCGCCAACGTCGACGTGGTCGTGGTGCTCGAGCGTCCAAAGATCTCGCCCCATCTCGGCGCGATTCGCGAAGGGCTGGCGGGCGCACTCGGCATCCCGGTCGATTGCGTGAGTGTCAAAGGGAAAACCAACGAAGGTGTGGATGCCATCGGCCGCGGCGAAGCGATCGCCGCTTACGCCGTGGCGTTATTAACACGAGTCTAAGCAGCCTGTTGCTGCAAGAAAGCGGCGCGAGCGAGAGCCAGCGCTGGCACGCGCTGGGGGTGGGGCCCCAGCGCAAACTAAAACATGCGCCTGAGATTTGCACCGAGTCCGACCGGACAGCTTCACGTCGGCAACGCCCGCACCGCGTTGTTCAACTGGCTGCTTGCCCACGGCAAGGACGGCACCTTCATCCTCCGGATCGAGGACACCGACGCCGAGCGCTCCACGCGTGAGTCGGAGACCAGCATCCTCGAGGATCTTCGCTGGCTCGGTCTCGACTGGGACGAGGGGCCGGACGTCGAAGGACCGCATGGGCCTTACCGTCAATCCGAGCGACTGCATCTCTATGCGTCTTACGCCAACGAGATGATCGGGGCCGGGCACGCCTACTACTGCTTCTGCTCACCACAACAGCTCGATGCCGATCGGCAGGCGATGCTGGCGAGCGGCCGTCCGCCGCGTTATGCCGGGACGTGCCGCGACCTGCCGGATGGCAAAGCGCGCGCACGAATGGACGCCGGTGAGCGGCCGGTGATCCGCTTCCGTGTTCCGGCCGGCGTCGAGGTCACGTTCACCGATCTCGTCCGCGGCGAGGTTGCCTTCAGCAGCGAAGTCATCGGCGACCCGGTCATCGTCCGCTCCGACGGACGCCCTGCGTACAACTTCGCCGTGGTGGTGGACGATGCGCTGATGGAGATTACGCATGTGATCCGGGGTGAGGATCACATCTCGAACACGCCGCGCCAGTTGTTGATGTACCAGGCAATGGGGTTTGCGCCGCCGCAGTTTGCGCATCTGTCGCTGGTGATGGGGCCCGATCACACGCCGCTCTCGAAGCGTCATGGTGCGACCTCGGTGATGGAGTTCCGGGAGCGCGGGTATCTGCCGGAAGCGCTGGTCAACTACCTCGCGCTCATCGGCTGGTCCCCCGGTGGCGACGAGGAGTTGCTGCCGGTCGGCGAACTGGCGAGCCGCTTCAACGTCGAGGACGTCGGGCATAGCGCCGGGATCTTCGATCCGGAGAAGCTGGCGTGGATGAACCGTCACTACATGAAGGCGGCGGCTCCCGCGCGTCTCGCCGGTGAGTGCGCGCGGTATTTCCTGAAGGCCGGTTTCGTCTCGCAGCGGACGCCGGAAGCGATGGACTATCTCGCGTCGCTGCTGCCGATGGCGGTCGGCTCGGTCGATCGTCTCGAGGAGATCACCGACCGCGTCCGCTTCGTGTTTGCGTACGACGGGACGGCGGCGCTCGCGCGTCCGGAGATTGCGGCCGTCCTTCACGAGCCCGGGGCGCGTGACGTCATCACGGCTCTCGCGGCGGAGATCACCGGTCCGCTGCTCGACCGCGAGTCTTTTCGCGCCATGGCGAATCGAGTGAAGGACCTGTCGGGACAGAAGGGGAAGGCACTCTTTCACCC
This sequence comes from Acidobacteriota bacterium, assembly GCA_013817065.1. GTDB lineage: Bacteria > Acidobacteriota > Vicinamibacteria > Vicinamibacterales > 2-12-FULL-66-21 > JACDCA01. The sequence goes on along the minus strand of JACDDJ010000234.1, from coordinate 2,614 downwards.
GATCCGCGTCGCGTTGACCGGCGAGGTCGGCGGCCCCGAGCTGGATCTCGCGGTGCCCGCGATCGACCGCGGTTCGATGTTGCCCCGCGGGACGACGGCCAGGCCGGTCCTGAGCTGCCGGGAGCGCGCGGCGGTCTTCGCGCGGCAAGTCGGCCGGGACTTGTCCTGAGCGAGGAACGAGTCGAAGGAACCTGTCCTGAGCGAGTGAAACGAGTCGAAGGATGATCGTCTACGGTCTCAACCCGGTGATCGAGGCGCTGCGCGCTGGACGCGTGCGGCGTTTGAAGGTCGGACCGCGTGGTGACAAACGCACGGACGAAGCCGTCGCCCTGGCGAAGACGTCGGGGATCCAGATCGAGCGTGTCGACGCGCAGGTACTCGAGCGCCTGTCGCGCGGCGGCGTCCATCAAGGGATCGCCGCAGAAGTAGAAGCGCCACGCGACTACAGCGTGCAGGAGCTGGTGGACGGCGCCGCGCCACACCCGCCGCTGCTCGTCGTTGTCGATGGCGTCGAGGATCCGCACAACGTTGGCGCAATCGTGCGCAGCGTCGACGCGGCCGGTGGTCACGGCGTCATCCGGCAGGAGCGCCACGCGGCGTCGCTCGACGGGATTGCAGCGAAGGCCTCGGCGGGCGCGCTCGCGGTCGTCAAGATTGCGACCGTCGTCAACATCGCGCGTGCGCTCGAGGAGCTGAAGAACGCCGGTGTGTGGACGGTTGGATTTGCCGGCGAAGGTGGCGAGGACTACGACGTCGTTGATTTCACCTTGCCGACTGCCATTGTCGTCGGCGGTGAAGGCGATGGATTGCGTCGGTTGACGAAGGATCGCTGCGATCGGCTCGTGAAGATCCCGATGGGCGGCGCCGTCGACAGTCTGAATGTCTCGGTCGCCGCCGGTGTGGCGCTGTTCGAGGCGGCCCGGCAACGACGCGTTAAGACGCGGTAGAATAACAACTTACAAACCGGCGCGGGTTGAAAAAAAATAGCTCAGCTATTGCGCGGCTGGGCGACCGTCAGCAGTATAGATTGAGTCCCCTCCACTTGCGTGCGTGGCACGCGCCGTGCTACAAATGCTCTTTTGTCTGGGCTGGCGTAGCTCAGTCCGGTAGAGCAGCTGATTTGTAATCAGCCGGTCGGGGGTTCAAATCCCTTCGCCAGCTCCATAACAACGAGCCGAGGGGTGTCGAGCCGGTCCGCGAAGCAGCGCGAAGCGGTGTCAATCCTGACAGTTCAAAAAACAAAACGTTCGCGTGCGCGCCGTCGCGTACGGCAGGACGAGCGAGTGCTCCGCTCGCCGGGCGCTCGTGAGGGCTTCAGCGGCAGAGCAGGTATCGGCGAGGTAGCGAAGCGGTCAAACGCAGCAGACTGTAAATCTGTCGGCCATCGGCCTTCGAAGGTTCGAATCCTTCCCTCGCCACCACTCGACTCGGCCGCGAGCGAGCGAAGCGAGTCGAACGGCAGAATCGGGTTTTTCGAGCGAGTTGAGCGAAGAAAGTGCGGGAGTAACTCAGTGGTAGAGTCACAGCCTTCCAAGCTGTTGGTCGCGGGTTCGATCCCCGTCTCCCGCTCCACTACCGACTGACGCGCTCACGACTGACGATCAATTTCAGCCGATGTAGCTCAGTTGGCAGAGCACGTCCTTGGTAAGGACGAGGTCACCAGTTCGATCCTGGTCATCGGCTCCAGGTAAGACGAGAAGGCAGCTGCAGGGCGGACACGGGGTCCGATAGCGCGGGGCTGGCAGCCGCCGAGAGTGCGAGGAACGGCGCGGGGTCAGGGGCCCCGCGAGCGACGAGCTTGGCGGGGTGCAGGGGTCCCCGCCATCCAGTAACGAGGGCAGGACAAACGACATGGCAAAAGAGAAATTCGACCGATCCAAACCGCACGTCAACGTTGGCACCATCGGCCACATCGACCACGGCAAGACCACTCTGACGGCGGCGCTCACGAAGGTGGCCGCGGACAAGGGCTGGGCGAAGTTCGTCCCGTACGACGAGGTGGCGAAGGCCTCCGAATCACAGGGCCGCCGCGACGCGACCAAGATCCTGACGATCGCGACCAGCCACGTCGAGTATGCGACCGTGAACCGCCACTACGCCCACGTCGATTGCCCGGGTCACGCGGACTACATCAAGAACATGATCACCGGCGCGGCCCAGATGGACGGCGCAATCCTCGTCGTCTCGGCGGTTGACGGCCCGATGCCGCAGACCCGTGAGCACGTGCTGCTCGCCAAGCAGGTCAACGTTCCCTACATCGTCGTTGCCCTGAACAAGGTCGACGCGGTGGACGATGGGGAACTGGTCGACCTGGTCGAACTCGAGGTTCGCGAGCTGCTGACCTCCTACGGTTTCCCCGGCAACGACATCCCGGTCGTCCGCGTGTCGGCGCTCGGTGCGCTGAACGGCGATGCGGATGGCGTCGGCACCGTACTGAAGCTGATGGAGGCCCTCGATACCTACATCCCGATGCCGGAGCGCGAGGTTGACAAGCCGTTCCTGATGCCGATCGAAGACGTCTTCTCGATCTCGGGTCGCGGCACGGTCGTCACCGGCCGCATCGAGACCGGCATCGTCAAGGTCGGCGAAGAAGTCGAAATCGTCGGCATCAAGG
>JACDDJ010000233.1 GCA_013817065.1 Acidobacteriota bacterium | reverse complement strand
TGTTACGCTAGAGCATCCGGTCCGGCGCGAAAGTGGCGGAACTGGCAGACGCGCCGGACTTAGGATCCGGTAGCCGCAAGGCTTTGGGGGTTCGACTCCCCCTTTCGCACCAAATACAGGGTGCTGGGGTGCTGACAAGGTGCTTAAGGGTGCTCACAGGTGCACACGCACCACCGGCAGCCGGCACTCGATAGCACCTCAGCACCTTTCTAAGCACCTGCCAGCACCTTTCAGCACCCTTTGGAATGAAGACAGAATTCATCGACGTTTCCGATACCCAGAAAAACCTCGTCGTCGAGATCGACAGCACTGTCGTGGACGCCGAGATCGACAAAATTGCGCGCGATTACGGCAAGGCGGCCCGGATCCCCGGATTCCGGCCCGGTAAGGTTCCATCCAAGGTCGTTCGCCAGCGTTTCCGCGACCAGATCCTTCACGATGTCGTCCACGGCCTGATCCCCCGGGCGGTCGACGAGGCCCTGCGCGACCGCGGCATCGAACCGGTCGACACCCCCGACATCAAGGACGTCGTCGTCGAGGAAGGCCAGCCCCTGAAGTTCACGGCCAGCTTCGAGACCGTGCCCCCGATCGATCCGGGCGATTACTCCACGATCACGCTCAAGAACCCGACCACTACTGTGGACGACGCGGCGGTAGACGATGCGCTGAAGGGGCTGCGGGAGCGTTCGGCTCGGTACGAGTCGGTCGAGGACCGGCCGGTCGAGATGGGCGACTCGGTGCAGCTGGACCTGGAGCGGACCGCGGTTGGTGAGAACGGCGAGGCCCAGACCGACCGCCATGATGCAGTAACGGTGGATCTCGGCGCCGCGGCCAACCCTCCGGGATTCGACGAGGCCCTCGCCGGCATGAACGTCGGCGAGCGGAAGTCGTTCGACGTGAACTATCCCGAGGACTACCCGATCGGCGAGCTCGCCGGCACCACCGTGAAGTACGACGCCACGATCAAGGCGATCCGCAAGCGCGTGCTTCCCGAGTTGGACGACGAGTTCGCCAAGGACCTCGGCGAGTTCGAGAGTCTCGAAGCGTTGAAGGCCCGTATCCGTGCCGATCTGGAACACCAGATGATGCACGAGAATGAGCGCGAGATCCGCGGCGAGCTGGTTCGGCAGATCGCCGAGCGGGTCACGATCGACGTGCCCCCCACCCTGTTGAACCGCGAGATCGAGCGGCGCACCGAGGACTTCGTGCGGCGGCTGATCGAACAGAAGGTTGACCCGATGAAGGTCAATATCAACTGGGAGGAGTTCCGCGAGAAACAGCGCGAAGCCGCTGTCGAAGCGGTCAAGAGCGCACTGCTGCTTGACGAAGTGTCACGGCGCGAGAACATCAGCGCCAGCGACGCGGACGTGGACGAGGAAATCGCCCGCTACGCCGAGCGCACCAACCGCACACCGGCCGCCGTTCGCGCGCGGCTCGAAAAGGACGGGGGCCTGGGGGCTGTCTACGCCGGCATCCGCCGTGAACGCACCGTCGACTTCCTGCTCTCACGAGCCGCACGCATCTGACCGATAAGAGGACCGAATCCGCTATGGCGACCGAACGCAGCCAGCTCATTCCGATGGTGGTCGAACAGACCAACCGCGGCGAACGCGCTTACGACATCTTTTCGCGCCTGTTGAAGGACGGCATCATCTTCGTCGGCACCCCAATCGACGATAATGTCGCCAACCTGGTCATCGCGCAGTTGCTGTTCCTCGAGGCTGAGGACCCGGACCGCGACATCCTGCTGTATATCAACAGCCCGGGTGGGGTGGTGACGGCCGGGATGGCGATTTACGACACGATGCAGTTCATCAAGCCCGACGTCCAGACCTACTGCCTGGGCCAGGCCGCATCCGTGGCGGCCGTCCTGCTGGCCGCAGGGGCCAAAGGCAAGCGCTTCTCCCTGCCGAACTCGCGGATCCTGATCCACCAGCCGTGGGTCCAGGGCCTCGGGGGTCAGACGACCGATATTGATATTCATGCCCGGGAACTGCTGCGGACGCGCGAGCGCCTGAACCAGATCCTGGCGGACCACACCGGACAGCCCCTGAAGCGTATCCAGGATGATACGGAACGCGACTACATCATGGGGCCTGACCAGGGCAAGGAATACGGTATTATTGACGATGTCATCCGTAAACGGGCATAACACTTCCCCATGGTAAAAAAGTCCGGCGACGGCGAGATCCTCCGCTGCTCGTTCTGCAACAAGGACCAGAACGACGTCCGCAAACTGATCGCGGGCCCGACGGTGTTCATCTGTGATGAGTGCGTCGAGGTTTGCAACGACATCATCGCGGACGACAACAAGTTCGATGCGCGCGGCGGCGCCCGCTCCTCCTCGCTCCCGGTCCCGCAAGACATCAAGAAGTTCCTCGACGAGTACGTCATCGGCCAGGAACAGACCAAGAAGAAGCTCGCGGTTGCGGTCTACAACCACTACAAGCGTATCGAGATCCAGAAGCAGTCGCGCGGCCGCAACGACATCGAGCTGACCAAGTCGAACATCATGTTGATCGGCCCGACCGGCACGGGCAAGACGCTGCTCGCGCAGACGCTGGCCAAGCTGCTGTCGGTCCCCTTCACGATCGTCGACGCCACCACGCTCACCGAGGCCGGCTACGTCGGCGAGGACGTCGAGAACATCATCCTCAAGCTGCTGCAGTCGGCCGGTGGCGACATCGAGAAGGCGCAGCAGGGCATCATCTACATCGACGAAGTCGACAAGATCTGCCGCAAGGACGAAAACCCGTCCATCACCCGCGACGTGTCGGGTGAAGGCGTCCAGCAGGCGCTCCTGAAGATCCTGGAAGGCACCGTAGCCAACGTCCCGCCACAGGGCGGCCGTAAGCATCCGCACCAGGAGTTCTTCCAGGTCGATACGACCAACATCCTGTTCATCTGCGGCGGCGCCTTTGTTGGCCTCGACAAGCAGATTGAGCGGCGCACCGGCAAGAAGACACTCGGGTTCAAGGCCGACATCAAGTCGCTCGCCCAGCGCGAGGTCGGCACGACGCTCGAGATGGTTGAACCGGAGGATCTGATCCGTTACGGGCTGATTCCCGAATTCGTCGGCCGCCTGCCGGTCCTCGGCACGCTTCACGAACTCGATCGCCCGGCGCTCGTCCAGATCCTGACGCAACCTCGCAACGCCATCACGCGTCAGTACCAGAAGCTGTTCGAGTACGAGAACGTCAAGCTACGCTTCACCGACGACTCGCTCGATGCGATCGCCGAACAGGCGCTGGCCCGCAAGATCGGGGCGCGCGGCCTGCGGATGATCATCGAAGACCTGATGCTCGACCTGATGTACAACCTTCCGGGCCAGAAAAAGATCCGCGAGTGCGTAATCACCCGCGAGGTGGTCATGAGCAAAGAAAAGCCAATCACCACCCTCATCGAAAAAGCCGGCTAGAAAGACAATGGAAAATGGAAGATGGTAAATGGTAAAGAGCCCTGAGGCCGGGCGCTTGTTCCTCTTCCATCTACCGCCTTCCCGTTCAAATATCACCTAATGGAACTCTACGAGACCCTCCCGATCGTTCCGCTGAGAGACGTCGTCGTCTTTCCGCACATGATGCTGCCCTTCGTCATCGGGCGCCCGTCGTCGGTGCGGGCGCTGGAGCATGCGCTGCTGAAAGATAAGCGGATCTTCCTCGCGGCGCAGCACGATGCGCAGATCGACGATCCGCAGCCGGCCGACATCTTCACGATGGGCTGCCTGGCCAACGTCGTCCAGAGCCTGAAGCTGCCCGACGGCAACATCAAGCTGCTGGTCGAGGGGATCGACCGCGCCCGCGCGATCGAGTGGAAGGAAGACAAGGGGTTCTACCGCGTCGTCGTGAAGGTGGTGCCGAAGCCGAAGGAAGCCGGCGGCGACACGGAAGCGACGATGACCCGGGTGGTGTCGCTGTTCGAGCAGTACGTGAAGCTGTCGAACAACCTGCACTATGACGCCATGATCGCGGCCGTCCGCGTCGATGACCCGAACAAGCTGGCCGACACGATCGCGGCGCACCTGCTCGTCGGCGTCGACGAGAAGCAGAACCTGCTCGAGATCATCTCCCCGATCGAACGTCTGAACCGCATTGCCGGCATCCTCGAAGCCGAGGTCGACAAGCTCCAGGTGGACCGCCGTATCCAGTCTCGCGTCAAAAAGCAGATGGAGAAGGCCCAGAAGGAGTACTACCTCAACGAGAAGATGAAGGCGATCCAGAAGGAACTGGGTCGCAAGGACGAAAAGGGCAACGAGGTCGAGGAGCTGAAGAAGAAGATCGACCAGGCGCGGATGCCTGAGGAGGTCAAAGAGAAGGCGGTCCAGGAGCTGAAGCGCCTCGAGGCGATGCCGCCGATGTCGGCCGAGGCCACGGTTTCGCGCAACTATCTCGACTGGCTGATCGCCGTCCCCTGGTACAAGAAGACGAAGGAGAGCCGCGACCTCAAGAAGGCCGAGGCGATCCTGAATGAGGACCACTACGGCCTCGAGAAGATCAAGGACCGCATCCTCGAGTTCCTCGCCGTTCGCGCCCTGGTGAAGAAGCCGAAGGCGACGATCTTGACATTTGCGGGCCCTCCCGGAGTCGGCAAGACCTCGCTCGCCAAGTCGATCGCGCGCGCGATGAACCGCAAGTTCGTGCGCCTCTCGCTCGGCGGCGTCCGTGACGAAGCCGAGATCCGCGGCCACCGCCGCACCTACATCGGCGCGTTCCCCGGCCAGATCATCCAGATGATGAAGAAGGCCGGTTCGCAGAACCCGATCTTCCTGCTGGACGAAGTCGACAAGATGTCCATGGACTTCCGCGGCGACCCTTCGGCGGCGCTGCTCGAGGTGCTCGATCCGGAACAGAACAACGCGTTCCTCGACCACTACCTCGACGTGGAGTACGACCTGTCGAATGTCATGTTCATCTGCACGGCCAACGTGCTCCACACGATTCCGCAGGCGCTGCGCGATCGCATGGAAGTACTGCAGCTCGCCGGCTATACCGAGCAGGAGAAGGTCGAGATCGCCAAGCGCTTCCTCGGCCCGAAGGCGATCGAAGGCAACGGCCTGACGCCGGAGAACATCACGATCCTCGACGAGGCTTACCAGACGATCATCCAGCGTTACACGCGCGAAGCAGGCGTCCGCAACCTCGAACGCGAGATCAACGCGATCTGCCGCAAGGTAGCGCGCCAGGTCGTGGTCCAGGGCGCGGCGTTCAAGGAAGAGATCGGCGCGGCCAAGGTCACCGAGTACCTCGGCGTCCCGCGCTTCCGTCCGACGCTCGCCGAAGAGAACAACGAGATCGGCGTAACGACTGGCCTGGCCTGGACGGAAGTCGGCGGCGAGATCCTCGTCATCGAAGCCACGCTGATGTCGGGCAAGGGCAAGCTGACGCTCACCGGCAAGCTCGGTGACGTCATGCAGGAATCCGCGCAGGCCGCCATGAGCTACGTCCGGGCCAAGGCGGACGAGTTCGGGATCCCGAAGAACTTCAACCGCACCACCGACGTGCACGTGCATATCCCCGAGGGCGCAATCCCGAAGGACGGTCCGTCCGCCGGCATCACTCTGGCAACGACCTTGGTATCGGCGCTGGCGAAGCTGCCGGTGCGCAAGGACGTGGCGATGACCGGTGAGATCACGCTGCGCGGCAAGGTGCTGGCGATCGGTGGCGTGAAGGAGAAGGTCCTCGCGGCGCACCGCGCCGGGCTGAAGACGATCATCCTGCCGAAGGACAACGAGAAGGATCTCGCCGACATCCCGAAGAACGTCCTCGATGCCCTCGACCTGTATCTGGTCGACAACATGGATGAAGTGCTCAAGATCGCGCTCGCCGAACCGCTGATCCGGGTCGGTGTGGCCGCCACTGAAACCGCAGTTCAGCCTGCCGTTCTGGACGACACCATTACGCACTAAGCTCTCTCCCCGCCCGTTGCGGGGTTCCGGCGAAGAACACGTTGAAAATCATCTCCGCCGATTTCGTTACCAGCGCCGCCGCGGGGGGCACCTCCGCGGGCATCCCGCGTGACGGACTGCCGCAAATCGTCATGGCGGGCCGGTCGAATGTCGGCAAGTCGACGCTGATCAACGCGCTGCTGCGTCGGCAGGTGGCGCGCACGAGCGCGGCGCCCGGGAAGACGCGGCTGGCGAACATCTTCCGCATCACGGCGGAAGGCGGCGGGCCAGGACGGTGGAATCTCTACCTCGTGGATCTCCCCGGCTACGGATACGCGAGGGGCGGGGCCGACGCGGCGCAGGAACTGGCGGGAGTCGCCGAAGCGTACTTCCGCGAGATGGCAACGGCCACCTTCTCCAGGGCGGAGGCGGCCGAGAAGGTCACGGTCCCGATTACGTTCTTACTGGTGGATTCCAGGCACCCGGGCCTTGAATCGGACCTCCAGGCATATACGTGGCTGCGAACGGCCGGCGTCGAGCCGTTCATCGTCGCCACGAAGGTCGACAAACTCTCGCGTGCGGAGCGCACGCGGAATCTACGGGAACTGGAACGGATTTTTGGAAAACCCGCGCTGCCGGTATCAGCCGAGCGCGGCGAAGGATTGGAAACGCTGTGGACAACGATAGCAAGACTGGGCAGGGGCGCGGACCGCAAGGGCAAGGCGGAGGACGAGGGACCAACGACGTGAACGCAAACGTCGCCGAGCGCCCGGAGAAGGGTGCCGGAGGAGGTGGTGGCGCCGCCGTCAAGACGGAGAAGAGCGACATGCCGGTCGTCGAGCTCTCGACGCTCAAAGAAATGAGCGTTACCGAGCTGACCAAGGTCGCCAAGCAGCTCGACGTCCCGGGGGCCTCGGGCCTCCGCAAGCAGGAGCTGATCTTCGAGATCCTCCGCTCGCGCGCCGAGAAGAGCGGCCTGCTCTTCTCCGAAGGCGTCCTCGAAACCCTGCCCGACGGCTTCGGCTTCCTCCGCGCTCCCGATTACAACTACCTTCCCGGCCCCGACGACATCTACGTGTCGCCGTCGCAGGTGCGGAAGTTCGATCTCCACACCGGCGACACCGTCTCGGGTCAGATCCGTCCACCGAAGGACGGCGAGCGCTACTTCGCGCTGATCAAA
>JACDDJ010000232.1:6675-7065 GCA_013817065.1 Acidobacteriota bacterium | reverse complement strand
CGCCGGCGCCGACGAATGCGCTGACCATGCCGCGGACGTTCAGCGTGGGGTATTGCAGCGCCTCCTGCAGTTTCGGGTAGGCCGCTTCGGGCGCGGCAACGCCGAAGGCACGCAGCATCCCGGCGGTGTCCTCGGGGACCGCGGCAACCATCGCCTTCTCCTCTGGCGAGAGCGGCGCGATCCCGTCGGTCCAGCCGTCCACCAGGATGCGCCCGTCGTCGCTCTTCATCGACGCGAGCAGGATCGCGAGGCGTTGCGCCGGGTTCGCGATCCAGTTGCCGTAGTTGCCGCTGTGGACGCCGACCTTCGGACCAAACACCGTGATGTCGACGCGCGCGATGCCGCGGGCGCCATACGCAATCGTCGGGCGTCCGCTCGAGTGCTGTGGAC
>JACDDJ010000232.1:0-6665 GCA_013817065.1 Acidobacteriota bacterium | reverse complement strand
GTGGACCATCGAGGATGACCATCAGGTCTGCCGACAGCTTGTCGCGGTACTTCGTTATCGCCGGGACCAGGCTCGGCGATCCCGCCTCCTCCTCGCCGTCCAGAACGACGCGGATGTTGGATGTTGGCGTCGCGCCCGCTGCCCTTAAAGCGTCCACGGCCGCGAGCGTCATGATGATCGGGGACTTGTCGTCAGAGGCAGAACGCGCGTAGATGCGGCCGTCACGTGTCACGGGTTTGAAGGGATCCGGCTGCTGCCATCCCTTGGGATCAACCGGCTGGCCGTCGTAGTGGCTGTAGATCAGGAGCGTCCGCGCCGCGCCGGGCACCTCGAGCTCCGCGTAGACGAGCGGGTTGCCGGCCGTTTCAAGCAGTTCCACGGAGAACCCGCGTTTCGCGAACAGCGTCCGCAGATGCTCGGCGTTCTTCCGGATGTTGGCGCGATCCGACGCGACGTTCGGGATCGCGAGCAGGTCCTGTAGTTCCCGCATCACCGGCTGCTCGTTCGCGGTGATCCACGACCGGACCTTCGCCACCCACGCGGATTGCGCGACAACGGCGCGAGGCATCGCCAGTGCGAACACCAGGACGACCAGCGCAAACGCCCTGTGTTGTTTTCTGTGTTTCTTCTGTGGCCTAGAATTCAATCAACACCCCCAACGACGGAACGATCGGGATCATCCGTTCGAAAATATTGCGCACCGTTCTCGACCGCACGCTGACGCCGGGCGGCACGAAGCGGACGTTATCGCGATTGAGCACGTTCATAATCTCGGCAAAGAGCGTCAGGCGGCTGCGCGACCAGTTGAACGTCCGGTTGGCGCGCACGTCCACGCGCGCGTAGACCGGCATCCGTAGATCGTTGCGCACTGCCGACAGAAAGATGGTGCCGTCGACGTCGGTGAAATATCCCGGCGCCGGCACGTTGGTGCCGATTCGGGCCTTGGTGCTGAAACTGACCCGGTCCGACTTCCGGTAGGAGCCGTAGATGTTGAGCGTGTGGCGCTGATCGAACTCGCCATAGAACGACTCGCCGGTCACCTGGTCGGCGTAGCGATTGCGGCTGAAGCTGTATGACACCCAGCCCGACATCGCGGTGGGCGCCTTACGCTGAATCAGGACCTCGATCCCGCGCGCAAAGCCGTCCAGCGACTGCGTGAAGCGGGCCGAGCGCGAACCCGGCACGACGCGGTCGTTCACGAGCCGGCTCTGCGCCGCGGTCCGGTTGAAAAAGTCCGACTCCTCCCGATCGTAAAGCGTGATCTGCCAGCGCACCGATGATCCGATCCGTTGTTCGAAGCCCAGGTCGAACTGCCCGGCGCGCTGCGGCCTGGTCCCGGCGGCGGCAAGCGCCCCGATCGTCTGCTCGAAATCCGGGAACTGCTGATAGATGCCCGCTCCGGCGCGCATCGTCACACCGCCGGCGAGCGGCAACTGCGCCTGGACCCACGGTGAGAGCGTCGCCTGGCTGGTGAGGGACCAGTGATCGACGCGCAGGCCCGGCACCACCGTGACACGGCCCGCCTGCACCCGCGCCTGTACGTAGCCGCCGCTCCGCAGCGCGTCAGCCGAGAAATTGTTGATCGGTCGATATGCTCCCGAGATCGACCGCTGTCGCACCCGCCGCTGGCCGGTCCACTCCGCGATCGCGCCGCCTTCCAGGTAGACGTAGCGGCCGGCCATGAAGCCGCCATCGGCGCGGAACGCGGCCTGGCGATCTCGTCCCTCGTCGATACGCACCTCGTCGGCCGCGGTGTTGCTGAACGAGTTGGTGGACGCGAGCGTTCGAAGCGAGAACACACCCTTCGGCTTCGTGACGTGCCATCCGGCAATGGCGATGCCGGACGCGTTGCGGCCGGTAAAGACCTCTTCAGCGTCGGCATCACCGTCCTGGCGCTCGGTGCCGCGCGAGCGTCCGGTAATCATCGTGACCTCGAATCGCTGCGCCGGCGTGAGGTCAAATGCGAGCTTCGCCTGCGCATCGCTGAACCCGAAGCGCAGCGTCGGATCGATCTGTTTGATGATCAGATCGATGTAACTCTGGCGTGCCGACACCAGCCACGATCCTCGCCGGCTCTTGCCGAGAGGGCCCTCGAACACGGCCGAGGCGTTGGTGCCGCTGACGGCGACGAGGGCGTGCGTCCGGTCGCGCGAGCCTTCGCGCAGTCGGAAGTTGATCTCGGCGCCGGTGCGATTCCCGAAGCGTTGCGGGTAGCCGCCACTGAGGAGCGCGACGTCCTGCAGGATGTCGCTGTTGATCATCGCGACCGATCCTGAGGCTGAATAGTCCTCGACCGCGCGTACGGTGTGCAGGATGTAGGGCGTGGAGAAACCGTCCACGGTCATGTTGATGTGCGAGAACGGGCTGGCGCGGACGGTGAAGTCGCTGCGCAGGTCGTCGCCCGACACGACCCCGGGGAGCACCTGGACGGCACGAAGCGGATCGTCGGCCAGCACTCCCCGCAGATTCTGCAGGTCGGCGCTGCCGAGCAGGTGCTGCGCCGCGACCGCCGGTTCGGTCCCGACGAAGCGGTCCGCCGCAACGGTCACGGATTCCGTATACGTGCCGGTGCCCTCACTGAGCGCGATGGTGAGGTCGATCGGGGTTGCCGACACCACGAGCTCGCGCCGCTGAAGCGCGTAGCCAACGACCGAGACGAACAGCCTCGCGCTGCCGTGGGGGACCAGGAGCTCGAATCGGCCGGCCCTGTCGGTCTGGGTCGAGAGGTCGGTTCCTTCGATCGAGACGAGCACACGCGGGAGCGGCGCGCCCGTTGCGGTGTCCGCCACGGTGCCCCGCACGATCCCCATTGGCGCCTGCAGCACGAGCCACAGAACGAAAAGTGTAATTCCGCTCACGGTTTCGTTGGCTGGACAGGCACGTGGTTTTCGAAAACCCTATGTTTTCTTAGGTAAAACAGCGGTACACCGGTTGCTCAATTATGTGGTGCAGGCGGCCTGAATATTTGCGGCAGGGAGCCGTGAGTTGCTGGGGAGCCGGGTCGCCCGCAAAAACAAAAGGGGTCTCGTGGAAACACGGGGCCCTTTTCTCTTTCAGAACCGCTTCACACTCACGTCCGCCAGCGGCGCCGAACCTCGGCAACCGCCGTTTACACCGACGCGCCTTCCGGATACTGCAATGCCAGCCTCAGTTCCTTCGCCAGCGCGTCCACGGTCGTGCCCGACTTCCAGGCACCCTGGGTCTCGAACCGGAGGTCACCGATCCGGCGGCCCCATGGAGCGATCACCCGGCCGATCGCCCGGAAATCAGTGCGGTCGGCGTGCTCCTGGTCCAGACGCTGGATGACGTCGGGCGCCACCCGGATGAAGGCACGCATCGCGGTTGCCGACTTGATGCTGTATTTCCGCCCGCTCCAGGCGGCGTTGAACACCTGCGCCACCTGCTTCAGGTAGTTCACGTAGAACTTCCTCGATTCCTCGCGGAAGGCGTCCCCCTTGCGGCCGGCGCCAAAAGCGTCGGACGCGAACAGCCGCTTCAGCTCCTGGGCGAGCGGCGCCTGCGCTATCCGTCCCTTACCGACGCCGAGCAACTTGATCTCGCCGTAAAGCGGTGAATCTTCACGATCGTTGAGAGCGCGGACGACATCGTGGGCAGCCGCGAGACTCTCGTCGGCATACAACTGCCGTCCCGATAGGGACACCAGGTGCGACGCGTTCAGACGGGTGTGCTTCGCGTTGATCGTCACGAACATCTGCACAACGTGGTCTTCGGGGAGCTTGTCGAAGATGACCGCTGGAACGGAGAAGTCCTCGCCTTCGAAGCGCTCGCGATCGGCGTGCAGCGCGAGCAACCGGTGCTGCCCGTCGATGGCGCGCAGGATCCCTTCGCGCTCAGGCACCTTCAGTGTGCCGATCGACGCGCCCGGCTGCGCCGGCTCGAACTTCAGCTGCTCATCGCACGAGATGATGACGGCTCCGGGAATCGACGGCAGGTCGCGCGCCTGACGGCACTGCTCGTAATACTGAACGAGCTCATCGATCTTCTTCCGGATGATCTGGCGCTGGTAGGCCTTGTCGTTCGCGGCAATGCGCCGCTCGAGAAGATCCCAGTTCACCTTGCTGGTCGACGCCGCTTTCTTGCGTCCGCCCCTGACCCCCTGCGCCTGCTCGCCGTAGCTGAGCACCTCGAATCGCACCAGTTTGTCGATGTCCTTCGCGCTCAAGGACGCCTGGTAGAAAGTGACGCCGAACTGCTGCATCCGAATGGCCGCTACGCTGATCATAGGTGGCTGCTCGCTCCAGGTTTGAGACGCGAAGATCATAAGCCGTAAGGGGCCAGAATTTTCGGCTCCAGACCATGCGGCCCTGTAAAACGTTGGTAAATGCCTGCCGCCAATGGGCTTAGGTCAATTCGCGACCTCTGGTTTCAGGGATCCAGATCCAGGTCAGGGCCGCCATCAGGAACGCCGCTGATGAAATCGAGAGGGCCGTACCGAAGCCGTGCGTCTGCGCCAGTGAGCCTACGACCCAGGGCGCGGCGGCACTCGCCACCCGGCCGATGTTGTAGGTGAAGCCCTGGGCACTGGCCCGGATAGCAGTGGGGTAGATCTCGGCGGTAACGGCACCGAATCCGCTGAAGTACCCGGTGGCGACGAAGGCGACGAAGGGTCCAAGCAGCAGGACAACGATCGGGATCCTGATGGTGACGTAGAGAAACAGCAGCACCGCTGCCGACAGCAGGTATCCGATGTAGGTCTTCTTTCTGCCGACGCGGTCGCTGATGAACCCGAACGTCACGTACCCGAACCACATCCCGACCTGCATCGCCACCACAAACCCCGACATCATCGTCGTACTCAAGCCCACGCCGCCTTGCGCCGCTGGCGCGGAGAGATAGCTCGGGAGCCACAGGTTGAAGCCCCACCAGGCAAACAGCGTGAACGCGTTCATCACCGTGACCGCGATCGTGAGCCGCCGCATCGGTGGACGGAAGATGTCGGCGAAGGCACCGCGACCGACGGCCGGCGCGTTCCGGGATTCACGCCAGATCGCCGGCTCCTCGACGTTGCGCCGAACCCACAGGGTGAAGAGCGCCGGCAGGATGCCGACGAAGAACACGCCGCGCCAGCCCCACACCGGCAGCACCAGCGCCGTCACGATCGCGGCGGCGCCGTAGCCGACCGCCCAGCCGCTCTGCATGAACCCGAGCGCCTTGCCGCGGTGCTCGGCCGGCCATGTCTCCGACACGAGCGCGGCGCCGCTCGCCCACTCACCACCCATGCCGATGCCAAGAAAAATGCGGAACACGGCGAGCTGCGCCACGGAGTTCGCGAAGCCGCATGCGGCGGTGAAGACGGAATAGATAAGGACGCTCGCCATCAACGCGCGCGTCCGCCCGAAGCGATCGGCGACGACGCCGAAGATGACGCCACCGGCCGCGGAGGCGACCAGTGTCAGCGACCCGAGCAGGCCGGCGGTCTCTTTCGACATGCCCAGGTCCGGCATGATCGACGACAGCACCAGCGCGTAGAGCATGACGTCGAAGGAGTCGAGCATCCAGCCGAGCGTGCCGGCAAGCAGCGCCTTCTTCGCCTGCGGCGTGCCCTCGTGCCACCATTTCATGACTCGGCGGGGCCCCCTGCACCCCGCCTGGCGAGCTCCACTACGCGGGCCGACCCGCCCGCTCCGTTCTGCTCGCGCTTCATCATTCGCCGGGGCTCCCTGCCGGTCTCACCAGCACACCGGCGGCCTCGAGGCCCTGACGCAGTGCGTGCGCCAGGTCCGCGGCGCCAGGCGTATCCCCGTGGACGCAGATGGTGTCCACGTGAAGCCGGATCTCGGATCCGTCGCGAGCCGTCACGCGAGACTCGGTTGCCATCCGCACCGCGCGTGCGACGACCAGCGAGAGGTCGTGGATGACGGCGCCAGGGCGGGCGCGCGGCGTGAGCGAGCCGTCCGGTTCGTAGGCGCGGTCGGCAAATCCCTCGGCGGCGACCGCCAGACCGGCGGCGCGTCCGCCGTCCAGCATGGGCGAGCCCGCGAGCCCGAACAACACCAGGCTGCGGTCAAACTGTGCCACCGCTCTCGCGATCGCGTCAGCGAGGGCCGGGTCACGCGCCGCCATGTTGTAGAGCGCGCCGTGCGGTTTCACGTGGCGCAGCGTCACGCCTTCGGCGCGCGCGATGGCGGCCAAGGCGCCAAGCTGCCAGAGGACCAGGTCCGTTGCTTCGTCCGGTGTGATCGGAATCTCGCGGCGTCCGAAGCCGGCGAGATCGGCAAACCCGGGATGAGCGCCGCACGCCACTCCCTGTGCGGCCGCCAGCCTCATCGTCCGGCGCATGACCGCGGGATCCCCCGCGTGCGCGCCACAGGCAATGTTCGCCGAACTGATGTGCGGCATCACGGCAGCATCGGCGCCAAGCTCCCAGCGCCCGAACGACTCCCCCATGTCGCAGTTGAGATCCACCCGCATCGCGCGGATTAGATCACGACTCGCGCGCTCTACCCTTTTCCATTTTCCATCGCGGGCCGCGCCCTGGCTTTCCAGGCGGCCGCGACCCGCTCTTTGAGGAGCGACGCCATCAGCATCAACAAGGTGAAGACCAGCACGCCGATCCACGCCTGGCCGAGCGTGAGCGACTTGTGCAGCGGCTTGACGATCAGCCCGTAGATCAACTCGATGTGGATCCAATAGATGAACAGCGA
>JACDDJ010000231.1 GCA_013817065.1 Acidobacteriota bacterium | reverse complement strand
GGGCGAACGCCATGAAGTCAAGTTCCCTGGCGGCGACAACTTCGACGATGTCCTTTGCGTCGTCCTCGACTGGCTCTGCGGCCATCTGGAGCGGCAGTTCATTCACCCGTTCGGCGATTCGTTCGACGATCGGGTCGAGGGCCGCTTCCTGCAGCTCTTCTGCGGCGGAATTCGCCGGGACCTCGAGGTCCACCGGTGCTTCGGGCTGACGCATCTCGAACGACGGCGCCACCGGGACAGGAGCCGGACGCCGAGACGATGTGGTCGATACGGGCTGCGGGACGGGAGCCGGCTGCTCCGGTGCGGGTGTCCGGGCAAAGCCAAGGGACGCGATGAAGTTGCGGAAAGGGCTGGAGGCCTTACCGTTCGCGCCTTCACGCTCGATCGCGGCTGCGATCGCCGCCGCTGACGCGACGTCGGCCGGTGTGGGATGGGCCTCGGCGAACTCACGGACCGTCGTGTCCGGGTCCAGACCGACCGCTTTTGCGTAGGAGCGGATAAAGGCGCGGCGGAAGATCCCTGCCGGCCAATGCGAAACGTCGTCGCGCTCGAGGTCCTCGAGCAGCGTCAACTTGATCCTTGTTTGTTCGACGATCGTGGAGAGAGCAATTTGCTGCTCTTCACGGTGCCGGCGCAGTCGGGCGCCAAAACTCTCGTGCATACGCACACCTCGGCTGGGGGCTGCGAAATTGCGAACGCAGTGTCGCGATGGAAGTCCTAGAAAATCGTGTGTTCAGCGTCCAAGAGGGACGAAACCGCGCAACCCCTGGCGAGGTGGCCCTGAAGCGGTGAGGACGTGAACCTGCGAGCGAGAGTAACAACATGAGCGCGGCAGTTCAAGGATCAAACGTAACTCAGCCGAAGTTTTTCTCAATGAGGACGGTCCGAAACTCGCGGATTGCCGCTCGACCTCGAGCGTGGATGCCGCTAGACTGAGGCCTCTTCCCGAGGTCCCTATGTTCAAGAAGATTGCGATCGGCTGCGGCCTTGCCGTGCTCGTGACCGGTGTCGCCGCCGGTGGGTTCGCCTACTACGCCTACCGACAGGTCTCTGCCACCTTCGGCCAGTTCGCTGTTCTCAACGAGGCTCCCGAGCTGGAGAAGTCCGTGCGCAACCAGAACGCCTACGTCCCGCCCGCATCGGAGGAGCTTAGCGAGGCGCAGGTCGAGAAGCTCGTGAAGGTGCAGGCCGACGTCAGAAAGCGGCTCGGTGACCGCATGGCGGCGTTCGAAGCGCAATACCAAGCCCTCCTAGCAAAGGACGAACCGTCTCTGAGCGATGGTCCGAAGGTCCTGCAGGCCTACGCCGATCTGGCGTCGACGTGGATCGATGCGAAGCGAGCACAGGTGGAAGCCCTCAACGTCACGGGCCTGTCGCTCGAGGAGTACCGCTGGATCCGCAATCAGTCGTACCGCGCGCTCGGGCAGCCCTTCGTCGACATGGACGTCAGCAAGATCCTCAAAAACGCCAGGAGCGGTTTGCAATCCGGGATCGGGGAGCTGCGCGGGTCGCTCGGTCCGGACGGCCCGGCCGCGAACCAGGAGCGGATCGCCAAATTCAAGAAGGTGCTCGAGGAGAATCTCGCGCTGGCGTCATTCGGACTCTAAGTCCGGCGTCATGGTTGCAACCGTCGCGCGGTGCACGCGCCAAACCAGCTGAGCCCTTCGAGGACCGGAAAGCTCCACCCGGGGGGCAGGACGTCGGTGTAGGAGTAGGGACCGAAGATGCAGCCACACTGGACGGCCCCGGCCCGCCCCGGAAGATGTAGGCGACAACCCCGCCGACCCTTTCCGACGCTCCAACCGCTGATGTAAACCGGCGCGCGGCGACGATTATTCTCAGCGCCACGCCAAACATCGCGCGATCTCGTGATCGATCCCGTCGCGGCGGGTCCACTCGGGTACTGGTCCTGGGTCCACGCCGGCGCGTACTACGGAATCCCCGCCTCCAACTTCCTCGGTTGGTTCCTGGTGAGCGCCGTGATCTTCATCGTCCTGCGCCTCGCCCCCGGCCACTGGACCGACAACGCGTGGGCGCGCCGGATCGGGCTCAGCATCATCCTCTTCTTCACAGTGATTGCTGCGTCGTACGGACTCTGGCTCGCCGCTGCAGTCGGCGGGTTGCTGGTGTGTCTGCACGCTGCGGCTTCGCCGGTTCTCAGAAGCGGAACGTGATGCCCACCTGCGCGTTGACGAACACCGGCCTGAAGCTCACCGGGGCGGCCTCCGCGAGTAATTCGTCGATCAGATCGTCGCCTTCCTCGCTCGAGAAGCGCAGGTCGTACTCTCCGAAGTAAAAGCCTCGGACTTCGGCCATGAGGGCGACGCGGCCTCCGACTCGCAGGCCGGCGCCGCCATTCACGCCGAAGCGATGGCTGCTCTGCCCGGGCGAGGCGCGAAGCCGCAGCGTCGCGTCCAGTCCCGGCAGTCCAACGATGCCGGGCGCATCCACCGCGAGCGGGATACTGCCGCTGATGTTGATGTCGGATAGATAACTGATACCGCCCGACGCAATCACGGCAATTGGACCAGGGGTGGTAATCCGCCCGTTGAGCGACATCAGCGGGATGCGATCGGCGTCAAATCTGCCCGGCGCGAGGATGATGCTGGCGGTCAGCCCGGCGAAGGGAAATCCTGTTCCGCGCAGGTTGTAGCGTGCGCCGCTGAACTCGAGTCCGACCTGCGTCGCGTCGACGCGCCCTTCGATCCCGAAGATACCGAGCGAGACCCCGAGAGCCGCGCCAAAGACGCCGCCGCCGTCGGCCCGAATCTCAGGAGATCCCGGCACCGTTACCTCGACGCCCGGGAAGGACGGAGTTCGCACACCGAAGCGCTCGTCGTAGAGCGGGAAGGCCAGGCCGCCAAAGATCGTGGCGTCCAGCGATTGTGCCCACACGTGAGTAGCGGAGCCGATGACGAGCAATACGGCGTGAACCGCGGCCACCAACAGCCTGTGAGACATCCCGTAGCGCATAACCCGATCATCGCATCAGTCTTGACAGCGCCGCCACCGCTGTCATGATTGCGCACTGCGCACATGAAGCTCGTCAGTGAAGGCATGCGCCTCGGTCGTTACGAGGTCCGCTCCAGGCTGGGATTTGGCGGCATGGGCGAGGTCTACCTGGCTGAGGATACTCAGCTCGGCCGGCACGTCGCGCTCAAGCTCCTGCCACCCGAAACCGCCGGCGACCCGCACGCACGTGCCCGTCTGGTCCGCGAAGCGCGCGCCGCCGCGGTGCTCGATCACCCCTACATCTGCTCGGTCTACGAAGTCGGCGAGGCCGAGGGGCTCCTCTTCATCGCGATGCAGTACGTGGATGGCGAGACGCTCGAGACGCGGCTCCACAGGAGTCCACTCGACGTCTACGAGTCGTTGTCGATCGCTGCCCAGGTCGCCGACGCGCTTGCTGAAGCACACAGCCACGCCATCCTTCATCGCGACATCAAGCCGGCGAACATCATGGTCACTCGCCGCGGCGAGGCCAAGGTGATGGACTTCGGCCTCGCCAAGCCGACTGAGATCGATGCGGCGTCCGGCGAGACGAGAACGGTGTCGGTGTTGAGCACACCAGGGTCGATGATCGGCACACTGCCGTACATGTCTCCGGAGCAGGTCCGCGGCGAGACGCTCGACGCGCGCAGCGATCTCTTCAGCTTCGGCATCGTCCTCTACGAGATGCTCGCCGGCCGGCGGCCCTTCGAAGATTCCAATCCTGCAGTCGTTGCGTCCGCGATTCTCACACGCGAGGCAGCGCCGGTGGCCCGTTTCGCACCAGATATACCACCGGAGCTCGAGCGCATCGTGGCGAAGGCACTGAAGAAGAATCCGGAGGAACGCTACCAGACGAGCAAGGACTTCCTGATCGACTTACGCGCGTTGAAGGACGAGCAGGAGTTCAAGCGCCGGCTCGAGCGATCGTCCGGGGATCCGGTCGTGACGCGTGACGTCACGCCGACGCCCGCCCCTTCGTTCGCCGCCACACCACTTCCGACACCTCTTCACCCATCTTCGAGCGTGAGCGGCAGTAAAACACCGGCGCGTGGGCGATCACGCGGCCTGCTCGCCGCTGCGGCGGTCGCGGTGCTGGTCGCCGTCGCCGCCGGTGGCTGGCACATGTGGAGGGCGTCCAGGATCCGCTGGGCCGAGGCGCAGGTGCGGGAGATCCTCAGACTCGCCGACAGCCGTCGCAACTTCGAAGCCTATGATCTCGCGGTGCTTGCGGAGCGGTACCTGCCGGGCGAACCGAGGATCACCGGCGTGCTGCCGAAAATCGCCGACACGATCTCGGTGACGAGCGATCCAACCGGCGCCAGTGTCTACTTCCAGCGGTTCAATCCTGATGCGTCCGGGGCATTGCCCAAGCGGCACCTGATCGGGCAGAGTCCGATCGACAATGTCCGCATCGCTCGCGGCGAATACATCGTCTCGATCGAGAAGGAAGGGTTCGCGCCTGCGGAGCTCTCGGTCTCAGGCGCACCGGCCCGGCACGGGCAACTCATCGTCACACCGCCGCCGATCAAGCTGGCCCAACGACTTGTTCCGTCAGCGGCCATGCCGGCACGGATGGCGTTCGTGCCGGGCGGTCAGTACCGCCTGGTCGGTTGGGAGCGACCCACCGACAGGCGTGTCGATCTCCATGACTTCTTCATCGACAAGTTCGAGACGTCCAATCAGGAGTTCAAGGAGTTCATCAACGCCGGCGGATACGTGAAGCGCGAATTCTGGCCGAACCCGATGGTCAAGGACGGCCAGCCTCTGGCGTGGGAAGAGGCGGTGCGGCTGTTCGTCGATCGGACCGGATTGCCCGGACCTCGCGATTGGTCCAGCCAGAACTTCGCCGAGGGCGCGGCTGATCACCCGGTGACTGGCATCTCGTGGTACGAAGCGGCCGCATATGCAAAGTTCCGAGGTAAGCAGCTGCCCACGTTGTTCGAGTGGGAGAAGGCGGCTCGCAACGGGATCCGTGGTGCCGCCGGGGTCGCTTACATGCCATGGGGTGTGTTCTTCCCTGGCGACACGCTTACTTACCGCGCCAACTTCGGTGGCGCCCCGCTACCGGTTACGTCGATGGCATTCGGGATGAGTCCCTTCGGCGCCTACAACATGGCCGGCAACGTTTCTGAGTGGACGCTGAACGACAGCTCGGATGGTTTCATCGCCACTGGCGGGTCCTTCGGCGACCCGACCTACACCTTTGGCCAGGCAGCTGGCCGTCCGGGTACGTTCAGTTCGAGCAAGCTTGGCTTTCGTCTCGTCCAGCACGGCGCCGAAAGTACCGGCGACCAGGGCGCGGCCCGTATCGAAGTGGCGACCGAGATCCCCGTCTATGCGCGTTCGAGCGACACGGATTTCAGGAGGTGGGCCCAGAACTACGAGTACAAAAAGGCGCCGCTCGACGCACGCATCGAGGAGACGGTCGAGACACCGGAGTGGATCAGGGAGAGCATCACATTCAACGGAGCCGGCAACGCCCGCGCCATCGCCTACCTGTATCTACCGCGTCATTTCACAAAGCCGTTCCAGGTTCTTCACTATGTACCGGCCGGAGACGTCAACAGCGGCCTCCGGCCGCTTAGCGACTCGATGGACGATCGAATGACCCCATACGTCAGGGCTGGACGAGCGATCTTCGGTGTCGTCCTCAGCGGCTACATGGGACGCCTCCGGACGGATCCAACGCCGATCGATCCGAACACCGTCGAGTACGTCGAGTACGTCGCGGGCCGCATCATCGATCTGCGGCGCGGACTCGATTACCTCGAGTCACGGCGCGATATCGACAAAAGGCGCATCGGATTCATGGGCCCGAGTGCGGGTGCGCAGATCGGGTTGATCCTGGCGGCGGTCGAGGAGCGCTACCGTGCGGTCGTCCTCGTGGGCGCCGGGCTGTCGCGCCGCGGTGCACCCGTTCAGCCCGCTGCCGATGCGGTCAACTTCGCGCCGCACATTCGGATGCCCAAGCTGATCGTGCAGGGAACGTACGATGAAGACACGCCGCTCAGAACGGCGGCCGAGCCCCTCTTCAAGCTTCTGAGCGAGCCGAAGGAACTCTACAAGTACGAAGGCGGACACGTACCGCCCATCGACGTCCTGCTCAAGGCGACCGCCGGCTGGCTCGATCAGAAGCTCGGTCCCGTCAAGCGATAGCACACTGACTCACCCGTGTGACATTTTGGCTCTGTCGACAATGACCGCCCAACCCGGGCGTTAGTATTGAACTCTCATGAGCCTGCGCACCCGCCTGGTCCTCGCGTTCTTCGCCCTGTCGGTCGTGCCGATGGCCGCGGTGACGTTCTACTCCTATACCACCAACGTCGAGGCGTTGCGGGTGGCGGCCCAGCGTGAGGCCGATCTGCTCGCCGGTGAGCTTGGTCAGCGGATGCGCGGGTGCCGGTGAAGTCGAATGACGAGGTCGGTCAGTTGGCGCGCGCCTTCAACCAGATGACGACCGACGTCGAGCGCCACGAGCATGGTGGGGTAAAGGCGAATGGAGCTTAGTCAAACCGTTACTCTGCTGGCGCGCACGCCTGCAACTCTCAATGCCCTGCTGCGTGATCTGCCCGATGCATGGACACGACATAACGAGGGCGACGACACCTGGTCGGCCTTCGACATCGTCGGACACCTGATTCATGGCGAGCGGACCGACTGGATGGTGCGCGTGAAAGCACTGCTGCAGTTCGGCCCGACCTACACCTTCCAGCCGTTTGATCGCACCGGTCACGCAACACAGATCGAGGGACGGTCACTCGCGTTGCTCCTCGACGAGTTCGCACAGCTGCGATCCGAAAGCCTGCGTGCGCTGGACGACCTCCATCTGCAGCCGGACGATCTAAATCGCCTGGCGCAGCACCCGGCGCTTGGTCCGGTGACGCTGTCACAACTGCTGGCGACGTGGGCGGCGCACGATCTGACCCACCTGCACCAGATTTCGCGCGTGATGGCGCACCAGTACGCGGACGCCGTGGGTCCATGGAAGAAGTACCTCGGCGTCCTGCAGTGCAGCGGCCACAGCGAGTAACGAGAAACGCCAAGATCGGTCATCGGCGCAATGAACACCTTCGCGTCGCGGACGATGTCGCCGTCTTC
>JACDDJ010000230.1 GCA_013817065.1 Acidobacteriota bacterium | reverse complement strand
CACGTGCAGATCGCATATAAACTGCTTTTATGGCAAAGGAATCAAACCCGAGTTCTAACGTCCCACTCACCAAACAAGCCGCCGGTGCCGTGACTGGCGCAGTCGCCGGCAGCCTAATCGCCGGGCCCGTGGGCGCGATCGTAGGAGGTCTCGCGGGAGCCGTGATGGGTAATCGCGTCGAGCAGGGCAAACCCGCGGTGCCAAAGGGAGCTGTGGCTGCCGCGAAGTCTGCCGCAAGGCAGGTGAGCAGGGTTCCTGTCGGCAAGGCGGTCAGGTCGCTCACCGCCAAAGCCGGAGTCTTGAAGAAGACCACAAAAAAAACCACCGCCAAGAAGACTTCCGCAAAGAAGACGACCGCCAAGAAAACCGCAGCGAGAAAACCGGCGGCGAAGAAGTCACTGTCAAGACCGGCCGCGAAGTCCAGGTCCGCAACGAAGTCGGCCCGCCGATAATCAACTGCTTTGCCGGTCACCTCAACCCACCCCATTCCGGGCGGGAGGTTGCCTTGTGCCGGGAAAGATCAGCGGCTGAATCGTAAAGCTGCGTAATGACATCACTTATTAACCGTTCGGCGCTCGAGGAGTGTTTCGTCGCCCTCCTCAAACCAAGACAGTTCCCTGAGGAAAAACACTGACTGAGGAAGCTTCGCGTAACCAGCCAAGGCATTGAAGCGGCGTTCACTAATGGGCTTCATTGTTGGTGCACGGTGTCAGGTCAAGGCGGACGGGTTGCTAGGCCGAGAGCTACACATATATCGCGCAGGGACGTCGTCGTCGAGGCGGGCACACGATCGCTGTGGTCACGCTGCCGGCGACGGACCTTCGCCTGCCGACATCCGCTGATCGTCCGGCAACGGGGGGCCTGAGCGCCTGACCTGCGGCTGCTTAACGCCGCCGGCCGCAACGCCTCGACCTGCCGCAGCCACCCGTCCATCTGGTTCCAATGACGAATATGCGGCCTTCAAACAACCTCCACCCGCTTCCCAGCTCAGTGCACCGCTCGATCGACGTGGTTATCTCTCGTCCCGAGGCTTCGTAGAGAAGCGCGTACGGAAAGCGGTCGCAGAGTCGCCGGCGAACCGGGTGGAGCACTTCAGGTGCCGCAAGAGGAAACTCGACGATCGCCTGCGTGCAACGTTCGACTTCGACAAGGAACGCCGCCCCAAGTCCGGGTTGCTCGGTTTCGTAGTACGCGGCGGCGTCGTTGAGCTCGCGTTCGGCGAGTTCGTTGAAGGTAACGACCACGCGTTACAGCCGCGTGCGGGCGTCGCGGAACACGTCGACCGCGGGTCGGCTTGTCAGATCGCCGTGGTCAAGCGCCGCGGCACGGCGGGCGGCCTCGCTGGACCACACCCGCGCGTTTTCGTCGGGCGAGAGTTGCTCGAGGCTGTCCATCAGGCGCCCCGCAAGTCGCGCCCGGGCCTGCGGGTCCAGCTTCAACGCCTCCGCCTCAAGTTCGTCGATGCTCATGTCCCAATTCTACGATCAGGATGCTGCCTCTGGCCGCCAGGACCCGCGCTGTGAGAACTCGCGTGGCGTAGCTGCTGAGTAGGAGGGCCACTGGTGACAGCGAACGACCGCCTTCAGCGCCGAACCGGATCGAGGCCCATGTGCATGAGTCCCGCAGGAGGGAATCGAACGCGGTCGTCGCCAAACCTTCGTCAAATCACTGAAAATGATGATTATGGCCAGGTCTCGCGATCAGGCCGCCAGCGAATAACGCTCCGCTTCCCTCAGCCAGTTGGCCACCCGGTTCCATCTGGGACAAATCTGGGCCACCATCCTTCGCTCACGCGAGCTTACGCCGAAGCGTGAGCTTCGGCTCGGCGAGCCATGCGAAGGATGCCGGCCGTAGCGCCGTAGGCGCGGAGGCGGGCCTTTCCCGAACGGTCCAGAAATCGTGCGCTGTTCCGCTCGAACGGCTCGCAGGAATTGCCACGCTCTCGGGGCTCAGCGCCACATTCCAACGTAGTCCGTCGGTAATCGCCCGGGCATCCCGCTTGCCTGCCGCATCCCTATGCCCGCGGACAAGCGATTCGTTTACGTTCTCAGGAACGCTGACCAAGACCCGCACTTTTATGTCGGTCTGGCGGCTGATGTCACCGCCAGACTAACGGCTCACAACGCCGGCCGATGCGCGCATACCGCCGCCGACGCCCCTGGCATTTCCACGTCGTCATTGAATTCTCAAACGAACAAGCGGCGCTCCGCTTCGAGCGCTACCTGAAGTCCGGATCCGGCCGCGCGTTCGCGAAGCGGCATTTCGGACCGGCCGTTCGCGGGGTCAGGCCCCGAACGTTCCGCGTGTGCGTTCGTCACTCGAAGTCCCCCCGCCCTGCGCGGACGCCGTACTGCGGCACGTCGAGGATACCTGCATATAGCCGGTTGTTCAGCAGGCCCCAATCGCCTGCGAAGTGAGGGGACGACTCCGGCGGTTCATCAGGCCCCACGCGCGCGAATCGTGTCAGGTTGAACACGACCACGAAGTGCACACCGCCTTTGTTCAGACGGCAGTACGTAAGCAGCTTCTGAAGCCGGCTGCGAGTGTAGCGGCCGACACAGAGCGCCGTCCGCCCCGCCGTCGTTGCACACAGCGCAAGTCGTTGTCAGCGTTGTTGATGGGACCGCACGGGTGATCTCCAGGCGCGCACGGCCGCGACAGCCGAGGGCACTCGGTTGGTCGTTCCAGTTGACGCCAACCACCGCCGGATGTCGCGGTCCCCCTCGCGGCGTCAGCCATTGGCCGCAGAGAGTCCCTTGCCAACCAGGGTGGAGCAGCCTTGAGGGAGGGATCGTTCATGGCAACGGTATGGCCCTTGCCGTCTGCTAATCGACCTCCCGTGCCTTGAAGACCGCGATTCCGTCCGCGTCTTGTTTATGCAAGGTAACGTGGAACGCACCGCAGCCGTCGGCAGCTCCGGGCGCGCGCTCAGTCCAATAATTCCGCCGTTGTGTAGGTGAGCATGTCGTTTTTGGAACGTCCGTCGCAGCACCAGCAGTTCCTCCTGTGACAGGTCCTCGAGGATATCAACGTCTCTGCCCAACTTGAACGCGCGACGGGCCCACCGGCCCGGCGTGTATGACGCGGAGCTCTGGCTCTGGCGCTGGCCAAAGCCGAACCTTACGGCGCGCTGGAGGTAGTCGGTCCGTCCCCATTGCACCCGTTGAACCACTCGGAATGCGAAGGGCCCCGGATGACGCCGGAACGCTCGCTTTAGAACTTGTCTTTCGGCTCACGCCGAGCGCCGGGTCAGCCTCAATAAGGATGTCGTGACGGTGCCTCCACGCGAGGTTTCGTCCGGCACTGGCGCTCGTGCCCTCTGCCCTTCAGGCCTTGAGCATTGGTGGATACGCCTGTGCAGTTTGTGCTGCTGCACTTGGCTTGGATGCGGGCATTCGAGCAATCGGACCGGGCACTCGGCTCGTCGGCCATTCAGCGTGAACGGGGATCGCGTCGCGTCGGCCCTGGCAGTTCGGCGGCCGACTTCGGCCCGCCGGCCAGATGATTGCGCGGCGCAAACTTCAGGCGCTCTACGTCATCATCCCTCCGCGGAATTGCCCAAATTACCCTTCCACATCCGCCTCTCAATCGATCGCGTACGTCCGACGTATAATCCCGCCGTTGACTCGGGAACAGCGCGGAGTACTGTCAACCATATCGCGCGTCGCCGCGGTCGTTTGCGCAATCGCCTCCGCAACACTGGCTGTCTATTGCGTGGTGCTCGTATACGCGGCCGCGACTTTCAGCCATGACAGTTCTACCTGGCCCCGCGGTTCTGTACATGGTGGCCATGGGGGTCGGACTTGCGGCGGTAATCTGCGGCGGCCTAGCGCATGTCCTCTGGAGAGTGATTAAGCGAGCGCCTGCATCGGAAAGCTCTCCTTCGTTCTGAGCCTCGACGCGTCGCAGCGCCAGAGAGCGCACCTGACGTCAAGCGATTGGAAGGGGCACGGTTGAAAAGCGCAGCCGCCGAACACACAAAGTGAGAGCGCTTCCACATCCCTAACCAGTGCTCTGGCCGAAGCACTTCCAAACCCGCCGCATCGACGGTACACAACAGGAATGAGCTCCACTCCTGTCTCGAGTCTTCGGCGCGAACGGTGGAAGCTCACCGCAGGTCTGATACGAACCCTCGAAAGGCCGATGCTCCTGTTATGCGTTCGCCGTATTCGGGCATGTAACCGCCGCGATCGCGGCATACTCGTCGATCGCGATAAAGGAGCGCGTCCCTTGACGAACCGCCGGATGCGTGAAAACGTGCCGTCGCTGCGCGCCCGGCGACTTATCCAGTAAGCAGTGCCGCCGACACCCGACGCTACACGATGGACGGGGCGGCGTAGCAATGGTTCCGGCTTCGGGATTGGATTGCTTGGACCTGGCCGCGCGCCGATCTGGATCTGGCGGTGCGTGCGTATCACCGTGGCATCGCGGATGCCCATGAGACTAGGGCGATCTCTATCTGACGAAAGGGCCGTGCGCTCGAGGGCGAGGAATGGCCGTGGCTGGCGCCGGGCGGCCCGCGGGCCAAATTCCATTGCCGAAGCGTGCGGACGCTTCCGCCTCCCAATGCGGATCTACAGGATCCAGATGCCGCTAACTCGGCTTCGCGAAGTGTTGTGGCGCGCCTTGACCCACCTGCGTCGTGATCGAGCGTCTGTTGGCCGAGGACGTCACCGTCATCAGCGATGGAGGCGGTGAAGTGGTCGCCGCCCTCAATCCGATCATCGGCAGCACCCGCGGTGCGGTGTTCATGGCCCAGTGGGCCGAGCGTAGTACGAGCACGACCCACGTCTCATTACGGATCCTGAATGGCTTGCCGGGGCTGGTCCTGGATCTTCCGGACTTGGGCAGACAGTTCGCACGCCGGGCGGTTCTCAGAATCGATGTGAATTCATCGGGCCAGATAGCGGCTATCCACAACATCATGGCGACGTCGAAGCTGACGGCAATATGATGCGCTCGTCCTTCGCCCGCCGATGGGGTCGTACCGTTCGAAAGGCCGGGAGACGATCATACTCGCAGCAGCTCACGAGACTGTTCACGCCATCAGCACGGAACTGGCGCGGGCGCTCGCATTTTCGGGTTGGCAGCATACCCAAGGTCCTAACGTCCGGAGATGCGCACGGTTTCGTCTACGATCACCTGACCGTCGGCACCTCGAGGACCATCGATGTCGACACCTCGCGTGAGACCAAGCGAGCCGACCGACAGCGAAACCAGCGCAATCATCAGGACGACAACGGCCAGGCCGGGTTGCCGTCGGACGGCGCGGGGCATTGGCAGGGTCGCTGCCAGCGCGCTGACTGCCGCACTCTGAAAAACCCAGATCACCGGCAGATAGGCGGCGCTGAGCCGCACGTAGCCGAAGAAGCCGAGCGTTGACAAGGCGAGCGTAGTCATCGCCGCGTACAGGAGCCAGGCCGCCGGCCCGCTGCGCAGCATCCACATTCCTGCCGCCAGCAGCGCGAGCGAAACCGGCCACAGCACTCGTGACTGGGGATCGAGCAAGTCCACCCGCCGTCGTGTGCCGTCGACGCCAGCCGGGAAGTTGTCGAAGAGCACGCCGTGGGCCAGAACACCGAGTGTGCGGCGGGCCTTCTCGATCAGCCGTGCAGCCGCATCAGTGGGATTGCGGACCATCCAGGCGAGGCCGATACGATAGCCATCGACGTAAAGGCGATGAACCGATGGCGCGGCGAGATTGAGGCCACCGTCAGCGAGAAGCTGCTGTTCCTCGGGGCTTGCAGTTTCGAATAGAGGGTGATCGTTGTTGGGTCCGCCATCCGACTGCTGGTGGTTGGCAATGGCGAAGTTGAACGCGCCGTAGCTCGTTACGGGCGCGAACCGGGGCAGCGGCCCCGGCAGGTTGGCAGCATTGCGCTCGTTGAACGCACTGATATTGCGCCAGTTCGAGGCGGTCGCGGGCACGAGCGCTACGAGCACGCCCAACACGTAAGCGCTCACGAAGCGCAGGGGCATAGTGCCCTTCCGGATCCACCAGAGCCAGGCTCCGATCAGCACGCACGAGGCGAGAAACTCCGCGCGCACGAGCGCGGCCGCGCCGGCGGCGAGCCCCAGCAGGGCCGCCACGCCGTACTCTCTCGATCGACCTGCTGCGGGCGACGTCTCGCCGTGCAGCCTGAGGGCGACCAGCAGGACGACCACGACTGCCAGCCCGAACAGCGTTTCGTTCGAAGGCACCGTCCCCAGCGTCATGTGACCGAAATGGACGCTGCCCCATGCGCCGGTCGCGAGCATCGCGCCGCAGCCGGCAACGCGGTTAGCGAGGAGCGCGGTGAGGGCAACAGTGGCGCCGCTCAGCGCACTGACAAAGGCCTTGAGAATCGCAGGATCGGCGGGGCTCCCGTTCAGCGGGTCAAAACCGGCCAGTCGAAAAAACCCGGCGAGCACGAACGCCCAGCCGGGCGGATGGAACGGGACGCCGTTATCGAACCGGCGTCCCGCCACCACGTGGGCAGCATAGTCGTGATACGCACGCACGTCGCCGGCGAGGAACGCCGACGCGAGCGTCTCCTGCTCACCCCAGGCGATCGGAAAGCACAACCGCATCACCGTCGCGACGCCGGCCGTTATCAGGCAGAACGCCCAGACAGGCGGAACGATGCCGACCTGCGACTGATGCGGTCGCGCGAGTCGCCGTCGTTTGGCCATTGACGGAAACCTTCACGTCCGCTTCACGGACTGCCAGGTCGTGCGTCGGTCGTCAGAACTCGAATCTCAGGGCCAGCATCCCCGTCCGCGGATCGAGCGGAGCGATAATGCGGTTGAACTGTGCCCCGTTGAGCAGGTTGAAGTTCGTCACCGCGTTCGAGTTCAGCGCGTTGAAAACGTCGCCTATGACCGTGACGCGGTAGCGGCCGAGACCGAACGTCTTGTCGACGCGGAGATCCACGATCGTCACGGTTTCCGAGCGGTTGTTCTCGATCGGCTCGACGAAGAAGAACACTGTCCCGAGGTTCGGAAGCGCGGCCGAGATCCGGCGTGCCCACGGCCAGCCGCTCTGGACGCGAACGTTCCCGGCAAAGCCGATCTCGTACGGGAACTCGTAGCGACCGAGAAGTCGATAGGTCCAA
>JACDDJ010000229.1 GCA_013817065.1 Acidobacteriota bacterium | reverse complement strand
CTTCTGCGCCTCGACCGCGAACTCCATCGGGAGCTCCCGGAAGACTTCCTTGCAGAAACCGCTGACGATCATGTTCACGGCGTCTTCGGTCGTGATGCCGCGCTGGCGGCAGTAGAAAATCTGGTCCTCGCCGATCTTGGACGTCGATGCCTCGTGCTCCACCTTCGCCGACGTGTTCTTGATCTCGAGATACGGGAAGGTGTGGGCGCCGCACTTGTCGCCGATCAGCAGCGAATCGCACTGCGAGTAGTTGCGCGCGTTCTTCGCGTTCTTGCCGATGCGGACGAGCCCGCGATATGTGTTCTGACCGTGCCCGGCCGAAATGCCCTTGGAAACGATCGTCGACCGGGTGTTCTTCCCGATATGGATCATCTTCGTGCCGGTGTCGGCCTGCTGCCAGTTGTTGGTCGTCGCGACCGAGTAGAACTCGCCGATCGAGTTGTCACCCTGCAGGATGCATCCCGGATACTTCCAGGTGATCGAGGAACCGGTTTCGACCTGCGTCCAGGTGATCTTGGACGAGCGGCCGGCGCAGAGCCCGCGCTTGGTCACGAAGTTGTAGATCCCGCCCTTGCCTTCCTTGTCGCCGGGATACCAGTTCTGGATCGTCGAATACTTGATCGTCGCGTCGTCCAGCGCGACGAGCTCAACGACCGCGGCATGCAGCTGGTTCTCGTCGCGCATCGGTGCGGTGCAACCTTCGAGGTAGCTGACGTGCGCGCCTTCTTCGGCGATGATCAGCGTCCGCTCGAACTGGCCGGTGTCCTTGGCGTTGATGCGGAAGTAGGTCGAGAGCTCCATCGGGCAGCGGACACCCTTGGGGATGAACACGAAGGATCCATCGCTGAAGACCGCAGAGTTCAGCGCCGCGAAAAAGTTGTCGGAGTACGGGACGACTGAACCCAGATACTTCTTCACGAGCTCGGGATGTTCGCGCACCGCTTCCGAGAACGACATGAAGATGACGCCGTACGACTTCAGCTTCTCGCGGAACGTAGTCGCGACCGAGACCGAGTCGAACACCGCGTCAACCGCAACGCCGGCGAAAATCTTCTGCTCTTCGAGCGGGATGCCAAGCTTATCGAACGTCCGCTTCACCTCGGGATCGAGCTCGTCGAGGCTGTTGAGGACCTTCTTCGGCTTCGGCGCCGAGTAGTAGACGATGTCCTGGTAGTTGATCGGGTCGTACTTGACGTTCTGCCAGTTCGGCTCCTTCATCGTGAGCCACAGGCGATAGGCCTTCAGCCGCCACTCGAGCAGCCACTCCGGCTCGCCCTTCTTTGCCGAGATGAGGCGGACGACATCTTCGTTCAGCCCTTTCGGGATGGTGTCGGCGTCAACCTCGGCGAAAAAGCCGTACTTGTATTCGCGTGTCGCGAGTTCTTCGATTGTTTCTGGAGCAGTGGACATAAATTTTCCTGGCAGCCTTCAAAGGCTGCGCTACATCGCTCGGCAGCCTTGGGGCGCGCTACGCTCAGATCTGTAGCGCAGCCCTTCAGGGCTGCCTCCGTGAATTCCACTCAGACGCTGAAACTCGTGCCGCACCCGCACGACGCCTTGGCGTTCGGGTTGTTGAAAATGAAGCCCTTGCTCACCAGGCTGGTGTCGTAATCGAGCGTCGTGCCGTCGATGAACCGATGACTCTTCGGGTCCACGAAGACCTTGGATCCGGACGGGCCCTCGTAAACGTGGTCGCCGTCGCGCGGCGCCGGTTCCCACGCAAAGGTGTAGCTCAGACCCGAACACCCGCCGGCCTTGACGCCGATGCGGAGCCCCCCATCGGGGATCGCGTTCTTCGCGGTCATCTTTTGGATGAGGTGTGCGGCGTTTTCGCTGATCTGCAACATCTTCCGTGTAAAAGGACGAGTCTGGATCTCCGACTTCCGTGTAAAAGGACGAGTCTGGATCTCCGACCAGAGTGGTCCTATTTTACCCCAGATCCTCCGCGACGGCCAGAAAAGGCGGCAGCGGGGCGTTAGTATTTCGGTTGAGAAGGATCGATCTCGTTGACCCAGGCCAGTACGCCGCCGGTGAGGTTTCGGACGTTGGTGAATCCGCGGGCTTTCATCATCTGGACCGCCATGCCGCTGCGACCGCCGCTCTTGCAATGAAGGACGATCTCTTCGCCGAGATCGAGCTCGCCTAACTGCTGGGCGAACTGCGCCGCCGGGATCAGTTCCGCACCGGGGATGCTGCAGATTGCCGCCTCGTGCGGCTCGCGGACATCGATGACGCGGGGCGCGTCGCCACGGTCCATGCGTTCTTTCAATTCCTTGACGGTGATGTCCGTGCTTCTCTCCGGGGGCGCGACCTCGCAATACCCCGCATATGCCTTCAGTTCCCTGATGGTTGGATGCTGCCCGCAGACCGCGCATTCCGGGTCCTTCCGGAGCTTGAGCTCGCGGAAGCGCATGCGGAGGGCGTCGTAGATGATGAAGCGGCCGATCAGCGGTTCGCCGATGCCGAGCAGCAGTTTGATGGCTTCGGTTGCCTGGATCGTGCCGATGATGCCAGGCAGCACACCGAGGACTCCAGCTTCCGCGCAGTTCGGGACGAGTCCGGGCGGGGGAGGCTCCGGATGGAGGCACCGGTAGCACGGACCGTCCTTCGCGGCGAATACCGACGCCTGGCCTTCGAACCTGAAAATACTTCCGTAGGCATTTGGCCGTCCGGCGAGGACGCACGCGTCGTTCACCAGGTATCGCGCCGTGAAGTTGTCCGTGCCATCGAGGATGACGTCGTACTTCGAGACCAGTTCCATTGCATTGGACGCGTCCAGCGTGACGGCGTGCGGCTCGATGACGACGTGCGGATTCATCGCCTTCAGCCGTTCGGCCGCCGCAGCCAGTTTCGGACGGCCGATGTCGCTCGTCGAGTAGAGGACCTGGCGCTGCAGATTGGTGACGTCCACCACGTCGAAGTCGACAAGCCCGATGGTCCCCACGCCGGCGGCTGCCAGGTAGAGTGCGGCCGGCGATCCCAGGCCACCGGCGCCGACGCACAGAGCGCGACCGTTCTTCAACCGTTCCTGCCCGGCGACACCGACCTCATCGAGGGTCAGGTGACGGCTGAACCGGACCAGTTCTTCACGACTGAGTGACACGCTTTCCATCATACCGATCTTGAGGTTAACGGACCTTTCGCCTAAACTTCGTCCATCGTGGATACGCTGGTCGTGGCCCTCCTGTCGCTCGCGCTCGGCACCGTTGCGGGTGCGTTATGGATGTCGTCGAGATCGCGCGCTGCGCACGAAGCGGCTCTGCAGGAGAAGGCCGGGCTCGCCGCCGCCCTCGAAGCCGAACGCCGCGCGGCTGCAGACAAGATCGCACTCCTTCAGAACGCCGAAGTGCAGCTTCGGGACGCGTTCTCAGCGCTGTCTGCGCAGGCCCTGCAGGCCAACAGCGAATCATTTCTCCAGCTCGCGCGCACGTCGCTCGGCGAGTTCCAGAAAAGCGCGACGATGGACCTCGACGGACGCCAGAAGGCGATCGACTCGCTGATCGGGCCGCTGCGCGAGTCACTCAACAAGGTCGACGCGAAACTGGTGGACGTGGACCGCGGGCGCGCATCATCACAGGCGCAACTCTCGGAACAGCTCCGCTCGCTGACGCAGGCACAGCAGGTCCTGCACTCAGAGACCAGCAAGCTCTCGCGCGCGCTGAGGTCCTCCAACATCCGCGGCCAGTGGGGCGAGATTCAACTCCGAAGGGTCCTCGAGTGCGCCGGCCTCACCGAGGGCATGCACTTCGACCTGAAGGAATCGGCCCGCACCGACGAAGGCCGTCTCACACCCGACGCCATCATCAAGCTCCCCGGCGGCAAGAACGTCGTCGTCGACGCAAAAGTGGCCCTGTCAGCGTATCTGGACGCGATGGATTGCGAAGACGATCTGACGCGCGACACCAAGCTGCGCGAACACGCGCGGCAGGTGAAGGATCACGTCAATCAGCTCGGGAACAAGAGCTACTGGACGCACTTCCAGCCGACGCCCGACATTGTCGTCATGTTCGTCCCCGGTGAGGCGCTGCTCTCGACCGCGCTGCAGCACGACGAGGGGCTGCTGGAATTCAGCATGAACAAGGGCGTGATGCTGGCGAGCCCGCTGACGCTGATTGCCTTGCTCAAGGCGATTGCCTACGGCTGGCAGCAGGACACGATCGCCAAGAACGCGCTCGAGATCAGCGAGCTCGGACGGAACCTCTACGACCGCATCGCCAAGCTGGCCGATCACTTCGAAAACGTCGGCCGCAGTCTCGCGAAAGCGGTGCAGTCCTACAACGGCGCAGTCGGGACGCTCGAAACCCGCGTCCTCGTCACCGCCCGCAAACTCAAAGACAAAGGCGTGACCGCCTCGGAGGAGTTCCGCGAGGTCGAGACCGTCGACATCACGCCGCGGCTCCTCGGCGCCCCGGAGCTGGTCGGGCTATTTGACGACGTGCCGGCGGAAGCCGAGATCCTGCCCTCGACAGAGCCGGTGTAGGCCGACAATCGGAGCCGGCCCCGGATCCCCGGCGGTCAAGTTCCAACGCCCAACTTCCAACCTCCAAGATCAAGGCGGTGGTCTATTCCATCTACCATCTTCCATTTACCATGACAATGTCTCTTACCGCACCGCCACCGTCATCGTCACCGTGGAGCGGATCTCGATCGTACCCGGCGTGATCGGTGGCGCCACGTCCACGGCCATACTCTGCTCGGCCACCCCGCGCATCATCGGGCGCGGTCCGGGTTCGAACATGCGCTGCTCCTCGACCCGCTGCACGCGCACGACCTGCACGCCGGCGCCCGCCGCCGCGGCATCAGCCCTGGCTCGGGCGTCCTGAACAGCGAGCCGCAGCGCTTCACGCTCGGCCGCGGCGCGGTCGCGAATATCGAAGCGGAGGCCGCCGACTGACGTCGCTCCGGATCCGACGGCGGCGCCGAGAACGTCCCCGACGCGGGTAATCTCGTCCACCCGGACCTCGATGGCATTACGAGCCACGTAGCCGCGCAGCGTCTGCCGGTTGTTGGCGTAGTCGAACTCGGGATGGAGCTCGTAGGCGGTCGTGCGGATCGCGTCGGCACCGAGATTCATCCCCTTCAGCTTTTCCGTCACCGCGGTCATGGCCGCGGCGTTGAGCCGCTGCGCTTCTTTGGGATCTTTCGAACGCGATTCGGCGTTGATCGCCACCCACGCGCGATCGGGGGCCTTCTTCACCTCTGCCTGACCGGTCGTCACGATGACGGGCACCTCGGGCACGTTCTGCGCGGCAGCCGCGGGCGGAACGAGCAGAAGCGTGAGCGCGACGAGCAGCGATGATCGATTCATGATGTGCCTCATGATGGAACGCGAGGAAGACGACTGAACTACAGAACAGGCGTAAGAGCACGCGCTGTTTTGCCAAGAATAATGCAGTTTCGCTACACTCCGTGGTCATGCGTCTCGAACCGTTTGCGATGGAGCGTTTCCAGTCCGCCTGGGAACATCAGGTGGCGTGGAACCTCTCGGAGAGCGGCGTCGAGCCTCTCCGCCTCGAGGAGCTGACGCGGTCAGCCGAGGAGCGTGAGCAACTGCTCCGCCAACCCCTCGCCTATACCCAGACCAACGGGACAGTCGAGCTCCGACGCCTGATCGCGGATCTCTATGCCGGCGCCAGCACGCACCACATCCAGGTGACCAACGGCGGCTCGGAGGCAAACTTCATCACGCTCCTGCACCTCGTCGAACCTGGCGACGAGGTCGTGATGATGACGCCCAATTACATGCAGGCGCCGGGCATCGCGAAAGCGCTCGGCGCCACGGTTCGCGAGTGGCCGCTTCGGCTCAATGCGGAGCGCTCACGCTGGCAGCCGGATCTCGAGGCGCTTGAAGCACTGGTTACTGACCGGACCAAAGTCATCTTCATCTGCACGCCGAACAACCCGACGGGCTCGCGCCTGACGGTTGCCGAATTGGACCGGGTAGCCGCGATCGCATCACGCACGGGTGCGTGGGTGATCTCCGACGAGATCTACAGGGGAGCGGAGCTCGACGCCGAGGAATCCCCCGGGATCTGGGGACGCACCGACCGCGCGATCGTCACGTGCGGATTGTCGAAAGCGTATGGACTTCCTGGCCTGCGGATCGGCTGGGTGGCGGCGCCGCCCACGGTTGCCGAACAGCTCTGGGCCGTCCACGACTACACGACGATCGCGCCCGGCGCACTGAACGATTGTCTCGCGCGGATGGCGCTGTCGCCGGGCGGAAGAGAACGGTTGCTGGCCCGCACGCGCGGCATCATCCGCTCGAACTTCCCGGTCCTTCGTGCCTGGCTCGACAAGCGGAAGCGCTTCTCGTACGTGGCACCGGAAGCCGGGGCGATCGCATTCGTGAAGTATGGCCACCCGATCAACTCGACGGACCTCGCCGAACGCCTCCGCATCGAGCAGAGTGTGCTTGTCGTGCCCGGTGATCACTTCGCCATGGACGGCTACCTGCGCCTTGGTTTCGGCTCGCACCCGGAGCATCTGGTCGGCGCGCTCGAGCGTATCGGTGAGCTGGTCGATACGCTGGCTTGATGAAGGCCGAAGTGCTCCAGGCCGATCTCGCGCTGATCGGGTTCGGTAACGTCGGCCGCCGATTCGTCGAACTGATCGAAGAGCGCGCGCCACGACTTGCCGCAGATCACGCGCTCACGTGCCGAGTCGTTGCCAGCGCGACTCGCCGCGGCGGCGCGGTCTATGAGGGCGAACGCTGCGCTGACAACCTCGAAGTCATTCGCAGGCTCGGCGCGTCGAAAGCCGACCTCCGCATCGTCGTCGAGACGACGACGCTCGACATCAAGGCCGGCGAGCCCGCCACCTCGCACGTTCGCGCCGCGATCGCCGCCGGCTGCCACGTGGTGACCGCCAACAAGGGGCCCGCGGCCTTCGCGTACGCTGACCTGCGTGACGCCGCCGCACGCGCCGGTGTCCGCTTCCTGTTCGAAAGCGCCGTCATGGACGGCATCCCCATCTTTAACCTGGTTCGCGAGACACTCCCGGCGGTCGACATCATCGGCTTCGAAGGCGTCGTCAACACCACCACGAACCACATCATCACTGCGCTAGAGAACGGAGCGACGTTCGAGGACGCGCTGGCGCGGATGCAGGCCG
>JACDDJ010000228.1:3973-7126 GCA_013817065.1 Acidobacteriota bacterium | reverse complement strand
ATCCTCAAGTGCGCCGAACGTCCCGTGCGTGACATCACGGTTGGCGGCGCCGGGCGCATGATGACGCTCCTGGGCGCGGCGGCGCCGCGGATGACCGACAAGTACATGAAAACCGCCATGTTCTCGCAGCAGCAGGATCCCGAGGGGCGAAACCGGACGATGGACAGTCTGTATAGTCCGAAGCGCGATGGACGGCGGACCGGTCCGTACGACGGCCACGTGATGCAGTCCAGCGCGTATACCCGCGCCAGGATGTCGAAGGTGACGCAGCTGCTCCCGTGGATCGCCGCCGCCGCTGTCTTTGCCGCCGGCGTGCGTCGCCTCCAGGGATAGGCACGATTATTTGGGGTACCCCGGAATCGACCTGCGATAGTATCCGTCCCGGCGTAGCGCACTCCCCAGGCGGCCGCGGCAGGCCTCGCGACTGTCCTGGGAAGTGCAAACGCGCAAGAAACAAAATCTGACCCCCATGAGCGAAGACCTCGACCATCTCTTCAGGCGTGCCGGCTTCGGCGCCTCTGGACAGGATGTGGCGGACTACGAGCGCCTCGGATTCCTTGGATCCTCGAATGCCGTTGCCCACCTGCTCGACTACGCGCGCTTGCCCGACGATGTCGATGGGTTGATTGGGAGACCGGGCTACTCGGGGATCACTGCTCCGGGCGGTTTTCAGCCAGCCACGAACCTCGCGCACGCGCGCCAGCGTTGGCTGTTCCGCATGGTCCACAGCCGCCGTCCGCTCCAGGAGAAGATGACGCTCTTCTGGCACAACCACTTTGCCACGGGCTACTCCAAGGTCGCCGGTGAGATCGGCGCGACCGAGGGCGCGCGGATGTTTGCGGCCAAGGTCTCCGAGGATCCCGCCGGGTTCCAGGGCCAGCTCGAGCTCCTGCGCCAGTACGCGCTCGGTAACTTCCGGGATCTGCTGATTGCTATCGCGCAGGATCCCGCGATGCTGGTGTGGCTGGACGGACGGTCGAACTTCCGTGCCCAGCCGCAGGAGAACTTTGCCCGCGAGTTGATGGAGCTGTTCACGATGGGCGTCGGCACGTTCGCCGAAACCGACGTCTATGCCGGCGCGCGCGTGTTCACGGGCTGGAACCTGGCCCGCCCTGGCGCGGGGGCGGCACAGCGCTACGCGTTCATCTACAACGCGGCGCAGCACGATACTGCGGCGAAGACGTTCACATTCCCGATTTATCCCAACGGCAGCAGCACGATCCCCGCACGCTCCGGCCAGTCCGGCATGCAGGACGGCCTGGACTTGATCAACGCCGTGGCCGCCCATCCGCTCACCGGTCCGCGCCTGGCGCGCAAGCTGTACGCGTTCTTCATCAACGAAGTCGACGCGCCAGATGACACGCTCATCAAGGAGGTTGCGCAGATCTACTACTCGCGCAACTTCGCGATCGAGCCGATGGTCAGGCGTCTCCTCCTCTCGTCGCAATTCCGCGATCCGCGGAACTACTACAAGCGCTATTCATGGCCGGTCGAGTTCGTCGTGCGGGCGCTGAAAGAAGCCGGGTCGGCAGGCTTTTCAGTGAATGACGCGCTGACGCCGCTCGCCAACATGGGGCAGCAGCTGTTCGAACCTCCTGACGTCAATGGATGGGAGCTCGGCCGGGGCTGGTTCTCCACCGGCAGCATGCTCGCGCGGATGAATTTCGCGTCGCAGCTCGCGCTCAACCAGAAGTTCAACCTGCGAGACACCGCGCGTCCCCACGGGGCGACGCCCGAGGCGTTGGTGGAGCACGTGCTCGACCGTCTGACGCCTCAGACATACAGCACGGCGTCCCAGGGTGCGCTGATGGACTACGCCCGCACCGGCGCCAGCTATCCCGCGTCCGATCCGCAACTTGCGAACAAGGTCGCCGGTCTGGTGCACCTGGTCGTCGGTTCGGGCGATTATCAGTTCATTTGACGATTCGGCCTGCAGGGCTCGACCAGGGGACGGACATACGCTGATGCCGATCACAAGACGCGAATTCGTGAAGGGGGGCGTGGCGGCGTTCACTGTCAGCTTTGCGGCGCCGGAATTTCTCTCCGAGCTAGCCGCCGCGCAGGGTCAGTCGCGCCGCAACCTCGTCGTCCTTTATCTGAGCGGCGGCAACGACGCCCTGAGCACGCTGATCCCGTATACGGATCCGCAATACTACGCGCGCCGCTCGGCGCTGGCGATCCCCGCCGGAACCGTCCTCCAGATCGGCGCCGACAGCTCGGGACGTCCGCTTGGCTTGAACCCGCGACTCACCGGTCTGCGGACGATCTACAACGCCGGCCGCCTCGCCATCATCCAGCGCACCGGGTATCCGAACTCCAGCCGCTCACATTTCCAGGGCACCGACATCTGGTCGACCGCTGACCCATCGTCGCCGCAGGGGCCCGGATGGCTTGGCCGGTATCTCGACATGCTGCCGTCGCCGGTCGATCCGTTGACCGCATGGTCCACGGTTCGTGAGACGCCGCGGTCGCTGCTCGCCCGCACGGTCGGTGTGCCTTCGATCGTCGATCCGGCGCAGTACGCATTCGCAAGCCCGAATCCAGGCACGAGCGACGCGCAGTTGGGACGACAGAGCGCCACCCGGATCGCCTCGCACCTGCCGGTCGACCAGCCACATCTCGCCTTCGTCAACGCGACGTCGCAGGCGGCGTTCGCTACTCTCGATCGCGTCGCCGAGGTGACGACCTACTCGCCGACGGCGGCGTATCCGAACAACGGTCTCGGCCAGGCGCTGCGCACCGTTGCCGGCGCCATGGTCCGGGGTATCGGCACGCGCGTGTTCTGGGTGCAGACCGGCGGCTTCGATACGCACGCCGGGCAGAACACGAACATTGCCAACGGGTCCTACAATACGCTGATGAACACGCTGAACGGCGCGCTGACGGCCTTCTACACCGACTTGCAGAACCAGGGACTATTGAATGACACGCTCCTGCTGCAGTTCTCCGAGTTCGGCCGGCGCGTCAGCGAGAACGGCAGCGCCGGGACCGACCACGGCGCGGCGGGGCTCATGTTTGCGATGGGCGGAGGCGTCCGCGGCGGGCTGTACGGCACGGCGGCAGATCTGCGCGCTGTGCCCGATAATCCGACGCTCGAGAACAACGGCAACGACGTTCGTCACGAAACGGATTTTCGCTCGGTGTACGCCACCG
>JACDDJ010000228.1:0-3963 GCA_013817065.1 Acidobacteriota bacterium | reverse complement strand
GACAGATCGATGGCTCGGCGCCGATTCAACCGCCATCCTCGGCCAGAACTTCCGCGGCGGGCCTGGCTTCCTGTCGTGACAATGCGGATTCCAGTTCTCACGCTGATCCTGGCAATCGCGACCGTTGCGCCCGCGACGGCGCAGATGTCATACGGCGTCAAGGCGGGCGTCAACTACGCCGATGTCTCATTCGATGGCGACGTGGCGTCGAGCGGACGCGTCGGGCTGCTCGCAGGCGGCTTCGCCACAATCCCGCTGTTCGGATGGCTGGCCGTGCAGCCGGAGGTGATCTATACGGTGAAGGGGACATCGGTCGATGTCGCCGACATCAAGAGCGACCTCATCGTCGACTATGTCGAGGTGCCGCTGCTGGCGCGGATCTCGATCCGCAGAAAGATCTATGTGGCAGTGGGACCGTCGATGGCGTTTCGCGTCCGGGCCAGGAGTCGTACGGCTTTTGGCGGATCAACTGAGGAAATCGATCTCAAAGAGGATGTTGAGTCCTTCGATCTCGGGGTCGTCGGCGCGGCCGGTATCGACCTCGGCCGGTGGGTCTTCGACGGCCGCTATACGCACGGCTTGAGCGACATTGACGCAAGGGACGACGCGAAGATGCGGAACCGTGTGTTGTCGGTCTCGGCGGGGATCAGGTTTTGAGATGGCCTGTGAGCAAGTCCGCAGGCCGGCCCTTCAGGGCTGTGTCACTGGTGCTTGCGCTGAGCATCACCCTGTGTTCTTGCGGTGGGGGAAGCGCGGGGCCTGCGACGCAACCGAGTCCGCCCGGCACTACCTTCCGGATCACGATCGGAGCGAACGGGGTCGGCAGCCCCACCGAGCTCGTGGTGCCGCCCGGCACCCGCGTCCTCTTCACGAACAACCATAACCGTGCGCACGACATGACCTCGGATCCGCATCCGGACCACGACATCTGCCCGGACATCAACCAGGTGGGCTTTCTCTCCCCTGGGCAATCGCGCGAGACCGGCAACATGGTGGTCGTCCGCAGCTGCGGCTTCCACGACCACCTCGATTTCGACAATCGCGGCCTGCAAGGCAGAATCGTCGTCCGCTAACGTCGCCCAGGGCTTCAGGCCTGGAACGTCGCGGACGATCCTGGCAAACCTGAAGGGCTGACTGCGGCTACCCGGTTGGGGTAGTCCAGCGCATGCACCTCGCGCCAGGTTCAGATATCCTGACGCGCATGTTGTCAGCACTGCTGCCACTGATCTGCGGCCTGCTGCTCACCCCGCAGCAGGCGCAGGCCGAGCCGTTCATTCAGATCGGGATCTGGTATGCCGGTGGACAGGCCAGGCCGCCTGACGCCGGCCTGACAGATCTCGAGATCGTCCGATCCGAGCTCACGCTGATTCGCCGCGCAGGTTTCAATTCGATCATCACCTGGATCAACTGGCAAGAGGCCGAACCCAAACGCGGTACTTACGCGCTGGCGGCGATCGAACGGCTGATCGCCGCCGCGGCTCAGAACGATCTGAAGGTGGACGTTCGCCTCTTCACCGACAAAGCGCCGGCCTGGTCCACGGCAGTCTCCGCGGACCGGGATCGGTTTGCTTCCTATGCAGCCTCGCGCCTCCGTCTCGGCGTACAGGTCCTGAGCGTCCAGACGGCAGACAGCGGCGCCGGTTCTGCCCAAGTCATCCGCGTTGGCACGAACGCGCGAACGCCGATCGAGGCACGCGTCGATTTCTGGGCCGCCATCGCGCGGGGAGCGCAACGCGTGACCTTTCTTGACGTCGCGGGCGGAGCAGGTCCAGCCGTTCTATCCCTGGGCGAGACGGTCGGCATCGTCACCCGAAACCAGGCGCTGTTCGCGCCGTTGCGCGCGCGCAAGGACGGCATCCGGGAGGTGGTCGGGGGAGGTGGCGCGCCGGTGGAGGTGAAGCTGCTCGAAAGCCCGGAGGCACTTCTGATCGTGGGGATCAACTACTCGCCCAGCGTCCAGAAGGTCACGATCAATTTCACGCCCGACATGCCAGAGGCGATCTGGCAGAACCTCGAGACCGGTACGGCGGTGAACTTCGTGATGGGACGCGGCGGCCCGTTCCTGGAGCACACCTTCGCGCCCCGCGACACGCTGGTTCTGATGATCCGGAAGAAGCTGCGCTAGGTGACGGAACGGATGCGGCGGTAAAGCGAGTGGACCGCCTGGTCGAGCGCGTACGCCAGCAGC
This sequence comes from Acidobacteriota bacterium, assembly GCA_013817065.1. GTDB lineage: Bacteria > Acidobacteriota > Vicinamibacteria > Vicinamibacterales > 2-12-FULL-66-21 > JACDCA01. The sequence goes on along the minus strand of JACDDJ010000228.1, from coordinate 1,775 downwards.
CCCACTGCCATGAGGCCGAGCAGCCAGCGGCCCTCAACGACTCCCACCAGTTCAACCAGTGATTCACGCGTCCCGGCGGCTTCACTCGGATTGTGCTGAATGGCGGCTCTCACGAGGAACACGCCGAGCGTGACGATGATCAGCCCGCGCGAACCGACGCCGAAGCGGCACAAACGACGGATGGTGGTCGAGACCCGGCTCCAGTCCACGCGCGGATCGTCTTTCCCCCTGAAGGTCTTGATGACTTCACTCGCGCCGTAGACAACCACGATGACGCCGACGATGCCGATCAGCCAATCTCCGAGGGGCAGGCTCATGATCTTCGAGGTCCACGCCTCGGTTTCGTCCCCCTTCGACCCACTGGTGCCACGGAACAGCCGGATCGCTTCGAGACCGAGCGCGCCGTAGATCAATCCGCGAATGACGTGACCGAGACGCGTGACGATCCCCTTGAGGTCCTTGCCGTGCCGATCGGGATCCGAGAACGCGTCCAGCAGCCGCCAGATGGCGTAGCCACACAGTCCGACACCGAGAACGAGCAGCAGCACCTGTCCGTACGGCTGCGAAAACACGACGCGCAAGGCGCCGCTGGTGTCGGTAACGCGTCCGCCCTGGTTGGTTGCTGCGGCGATCGCGAGTGCGCCGATAATCGCGTAAACGAGCGCCTTCGAGGCGTAACCAAGCCGCGCCAGTGTTTCGATCATCGCAGCGCCCGGCTGTAGAGCAGGTCGTGTTCCCCAGGCGGCTCGAGGCCTGCGAGGCGGACGGCAAGGGCGATCTGCGCCCAGTGGCGGATCTCGTGCATCAGGATGTGGCCTAGCAACTTGCGCGCCGAGAGCGACCATTGCTGGTCCTGGATCTCGAACGTCCGGATCTCCGCCGCATCGTCCTCGTCAAGTTCCCGCACATATTGTTCGAGCTCGCGGCGAACGGAGGCTCCGTAGTCGAACAGCGGCGGCGCATTGTTGCCGGTCAAACCGGTGCGATCCGCTAACGCTTCGCCTTGCAGGCGCTGCAGGTGCCGACGCTCGATCAGAAAGATGTGGTCAATCAGTTTGCCCACGGTGGCGCAACGTCCACCGGGCTGGAATGGCGTATCCATCGCCTGTGGGTGGGTGCCGAAGAAGCGCCTCCACTTATCGCGCTCCTCCATCGTGTAGCCAAGCAGTTCGTCAAAGGAGAGCGTCAGCATCAGAAAGCTCCAAGCCTGCACTTAGCCCCGGCACGTCGGACGTAGGACGTCTCACGTAGCACGTCCGCACGTCCGCACTCCGCACGTCGCACGTAGCACGTCGCACGTGAGATGTCGCACTTGTTCTAGTCTATCCGTTGGATGTTTTCGTCTCGCGTGCCCGGCGTGCTGAATCTGAATCGGTTGTCTTCCGCCGTGGCGGCGCACCGGACGGCCGGACGCGAGGTAGTGGATCTCACCGTCACCAACCCGACCGCGGTGGGAATTTCGTACGGCGAGGCGATCCTCGCGCCGCTCGCCGACCCGCGTGGGTGCAGATACCAACCTGAGCCTTTCGGCCTGATCACCGCCAGGACGGCGGTTGCTTCGGACTACAGGCGACGTGGAATCAGTGTTGCTGAAGATCGCATCGTGTTGACCGCCAGTACCAGCGAAGCGTACTCGCTGCTATTCAAGCTGCTATGCGCGCCGTCGGGTGACGAGGTGCTGGTGCCAGCCCCCAGTTACCCGTTGTTCGATCACCTCACACGACTGGACGGTGTGAGCTCACGCCAGTACGGGCTCGAGTATCACGGGCGATGGG
>JACDDJ010000227.1:6792-7148 GCA_013817065.1 Acidobacteriota bacterium | reverse complement strand
CGTCAGTGCCACTCGACGGATTCGCTATTACCTGCCTGCCGTGGATCAGGCGCCGGACCGCTCCCCCGGTGGACGAGACCGTCCCGAGGTGCTGCGTGCGGTCGTCAGTGATGGTGAAGGTCAGCGACGCGCCATCTGCCGACCAGACGGCTGATCCGACGGGTCGGTCGAGGGCGGCGGTCAGGATTCGGGCTTCGCCTCCCGTTGCGGGGATCACCGCGAGCTTCGCTTGATCGTAGGCCGAGTACTTCACCTCGTCGCCGACGATGAAGGCGATCAGTCGCCCGTCAGGACTCCACGCCAGGCGTCCACCCTCGTCCGCCGTGGACGTGGTCAGGCGGCGCGGTTCTGCGCCG
>JACDDJ010000227.1:0-6782 GCA_013817065.1 Acidobacteriota bacterium | reverse complement strand
GACGCGGGCATCGACGACGAAGACGTCGGTGTTGGGCATCTTGTCGACGTCCCCGTCGCCGTGGACGCGGGCAAACGCGACTTGCTTGCCATCAGGCGACCAGGCCGGGGAGGTTTCTTCGAAGGCGCCCGGCGTCAGGATCTCGGCCTTCTTCGTGTCGATGTCGAAGAGATAGAGGTGAGAGCGTTCTCCTCGCAGGAAGCCGTCGCTGTCCGCCTTGAAGCGATAGCGGTCGATCACGATTGGCTTGGGGGTCTTCTTCTTGTTTGCGGGGTCGTCGGCGTCCTCGTGGGCCGGATCAGGATCGCTGACGACCAGCGCCAGCCGCTTGCTGTCGGGTGCCCAGGCGACCTCTGAGACTCCGCCCTTGATGTCGGTGACCTTGACGGCCTCACCGCCGGCACGATTAAGGAGCCACACCTGACCGGTCTTTGCTCCCATTCGCGAGGAGATGAAGGACAAGTACTTGTTGTCCGGGCTCCACCGTGGTGACGACTCCCCCTCCGGCGTCGAGGTCACCTGGATGTGCTGGGTACCGTCCCAGCTCACCATCCAGATGTCGGTGTTGGTCTTGTCGGTGTCCTTGACGGCGGTGGCCACGGTGTAGGCGACCCAACTGCCGTCGGGCGATCGCTGCGGATCGCGCACATCGCGGATGTTGAAGATGTCGTCCACCTTCAGTGGCCTGGTGGTCTGGGCCGAGAGTGGCGCGGCGAGAAAGAGAGCGGCGAGGACGAAGCTGGTGATGTGCATAAAGTGTCCGCCTCAGGCAGCGAAGCTGAGGCTACTTGAGCGATTCCATGATCGAGTCGAGCACCTCGCGCCCGGGCCGGATCCGCTCGATCGGAAGGGTCGACAGCGGCTCGTCGACGAGATTGAGCATGGTTGTGAAGTCGTGCTTTGCCGGCTCGATGTACAGCACGCCGGTGGCGAACTCGCCGCGATGCTCGGTCGCCCGAATCAGGTCGAGTGCGCGCGCCTTGTCGGTGGGGTCGTAGTGTTCTGCGACCTTCTTCAGAAAGAGCTTCGAGCCGTCGTGCATCTGCACTTCGGTGGTTGTTCCCGGCTCGTACTCCACCGAGATGTCCTCGAAGTAGGGGACGAAACTGATCTCGCCCACCGTCTCGTCGTGGTCCTTGGCGTAGGCGTAGCTCTTGGTCGAGCCTTCATGGTCGTTGAACGTCACGCACGGCGAGATGACGTCGATCATGCACGTGCCCTTGTGGCTGAGTGCGGCCTTGAGGATCGAGAGCAGTTGCTTCTTGTCGCCCGAAAACGAACGCGCCACGAACGAGGCGCCCAGCATGATCGCCAGGCTGCAGGTATCGATCGGCGGCAAATCGTTGACGACACCGTTTTTCAGGACTGAGCCCAGATCCGCGGTTGGGGAAAACTGCCCCTTGGTCAGGCCGTAGCAGCCGTTGTCTTCAATGATGTAAATGAGCGGCACGTTGCGCCGCATCAGGTGGACGAACTGCCCGATCCCGATCGCTCCGGTGTCGCCGTCGCCGCTGACCCCGATCGCGATCAGCTGCTTGTTGGCGAGCAGCGCCCCGGTTGCGACCGACGGCATCCGTCCGTGGACCGAGTTGAAGCCGTGCGCCCCGCCGAGGAAGTAGGCCGGGCTCTTGCTCGAACAGCCGATCCCGGAGAGCTTGATCACCTGCTTCGGATCCACGCCCATTTCGAAAAACGCATCGATGATGCGCTCCGAGATTGCGTTGTGCCCGCACCCGGCGCACAACGTGGTCTTGCCGCCGCGATACGGCTGCATCTCGAGGTTGATGCGGTTGACCTTCTTCGGTGGCTGCGGAGTCGTCGTGGACATGATGATTACTGGCTCACCAGCTGCGGGTTGGTTACCTGTTCCTGCGCGAGGATGCCGTCGGTGACCGAGCGGGCATCGATCGGCAGTCCGTTGAAGTGGCGGATGCTGCGGAGCTTCGCCGACACCACCGGGTCCAGCTCCATCCGCATCAGGCTGAACATCTGGGCATCCCGATTCTGCTCGACGACGTAGACGCGATCGTGTCGCTTGATGAAGTCGGTGATGCTGTCGCTGAGCGGGTAGGCGCGGATCCGCAGGTACGCGGTCTCGACGCCGCCTTCGCGGACGAGCTGGTCGCGCGTTTCGATGACCGCCCAGTGCGAGGAGCCATAGGCGATGATGCCGACCTTCGCCGTCGGGTTCTCTTCGATCACCGGCTGTGGCACATACTGTTTCGCCGTCTCGAACTTGCGCGCCAACCGCTCGACGTTGTTCACGTAGTCGTCGGGCCGTTCGCTGTATTGTCCGCGGTCGTTGTGACCTGATCCACGCGTGAAGTACGCGGGCATGCCGTCGCCTGGAATAGTGCGATACGGGATCCCGTCGCCATCTAAGTCCTTGTAGCGGCCGAATTCGCCGCCCATCCGCTCGAGCGACGCACTGTCGAGCAACTTGCCGCGGTCGAGCGGCTTCTCCGGATACTGGAACGTTGTCGACATCCAGTTGTTCATGCCGAGATCGAGATCGCTCAACACGAACACCAGGGTCTGGAAACGTTCTGCCAGGTCGAACGCGTCCATCGCGGTGGTGTAGCACTCCTCGACCGATGCCGGCAACAGCATGATCTGTTTGGTGTCGCCGTGCGACAGCATGGCGACCGTGAGAATGTCGCCCTGCGCGGTGCGGGTCGGCAGGCCGGTGGATGGTCCGACGCGCTGGATGTCGAACACGACGCCCGGCACTTCGGCGTAGTAGGCCAGCCCGGTGAATTCGCCCATCAGGGAGATCCCCGGACCCGACGTGGACGTCATGGCGCGGGCGCCCGCCCAGCTCGCTCCGAGAACCATCCCGAGCGCAGCAATCTCATCTTCCGCCTGGACGATTGCGAAGGTCGCCTTCCCGCTCGCCTTGTCGATCCGATACTTCTTCATGTAGCCGATCAGCGACTCCGGCAGCGAAGAGGAGGGCGTGATCGGATACCAGGCAACGACGGTGACACCAGCCATCATGCAGCCGAGCGCGCCGGCCGCATTCCCTTCGATCAGGATCTGCCCCTGCGTCGCGTTCATCGGTTCGACGACGCAGGCGTCCTGTTTGGTAAGGTTCTCGACGGCGAACCGCTTGCCGGCCTCGAGGGCGGCCAGGTTCAGCTCGATCGCCTTGACCTTCTTGCCCATCTGGCGGCGGAGTGCGAGCTCCATCTGCGCGATGTCGATCTCGAGCAGATGGGCAAGCACGCCGTCGTAGATCATGTTCTTGACCAGCCGCCGCAGCTTGGCGTCCTTGCACACGTCGGCGACAAGCTTATCGAACGGCACCGGGTAGAAGACGACGTCCTGGCGCAGTTCGTTCAGCTTCAACGGCTCGTCGTAGAGGACGGCGGCGCTGGGGTCGAGGGCGAGGACGTCCTCGCGCGCGGTCTCGGCGTTCATCGCGACCAGGAAGTCCGTCTCCTTCTTCCGGGCGACGTAGCCGTCTTTGTTGGCCCGGATCGTGTACCAAGTCGGCAGGCCGGCGATGTTGGAGGGGAACAGGTTCTTGCCGGAGACGGGAATCCCCATCTGGAAAATGGAGCGCAACAGGACGAGATTGGCAGTCTGGCTACCGGACCCGTTGACGGTGGCGACCTGGATACTGAAGTCGTTGACGATGCGCCGCGGTGCCGCGGCGTCAGTCGGGGGCATTTGCAGAAACCTTTCGCACGTAGCTGTCAGCTGCCGAAATGGTATTCAGCTGGAAGCTGAAAGAGCTGAGAGCACTGGCTGACAGCTCCGATTATATCGCTCCCCTGATGGCCTCACCGATATCCGCGGGGCTCTTGACGACGTGAACGCCGGCGGCAGTGAGCGCGTCCATCTTCTCGGCCGCGGTACCCGTTCCGCCGGAGATGATCGCACCCGCGTGCCCCATGCGTCGTCCCGGGGGGGCGGTCTGGCCGGCGATGAAGCCGACCACGGGCTTCTTGAAGTTGGCGCGGATCCACTCGGCCGCTTCCTGCTCCGCCGAGCCGCCGATCTCGCCGATCATCACGACCGCCTCGGTCTGCGCATCTTCGCCGAACAGCGCCAGCGCGTCGATGAATGAAGTCCCGATGAGCGGATCGCCGCCGATGCCGATACAGGTCGTCTGGCCCAAGCCGAGCTTCGTCAACTGGTGAATGGCTTCGTAGGTCAGCGTGCCGCTCTTCGAGACGATCCCGACGCGGCCTTCCTTGCAGATGTGGCCGGGGATGATCCCGGCCTTTGCCTGGCCGGCGGTGATCAGGCCCGGGCAATTGGGACCGATCAGCCGCGTCCGCGAGCCGCGGACCACCGCCATCGCCTTGACCATGTCGAGCACCGGGATGCCCTCGGTGATGCAGACGGCCAGCGGCAGCTGCGCGTCGGCCGCCTCCATGATCGCGTCAGCCGCAAACGGCGGCGGCACGAAGATCACCGAAGCGTTGGCCCCGGTCTCGCGGACGGCATCGGCGACGGTGTTGAACACCGGCCACCCCTCATGCATCGTCCCGCCCTTGCCGGGGGTTACGCCGCCGACGACCTGGGTCCCGTAAGCCTGTGCCTGGGTGGCGTGAAACGTGCCTTCGCGCCCGGTGATGCCCTGGACGACGAGGCGGGTGTTCTTGTCGATTAAAACGGCCATATAGTGTGCATTTATCAGTGCTCGTGGGGCCACACCCCCACTCGCGTTCGCTCGGCGGCGGCGCTTATGCGCCGCTGCCCTCCGGCGCCTCGCTCAGGCCGCAGGCGCTCCAAGCGCGACGACCCGGTCGGCCCCTTCGCTCATCGTGTCTGCCGTTGTGAAGTTCAAGCCGCTGTCGCGGAGCATCTGTTTGCCCTTCTCGACGTTGGTGCCTTCCATCCGAATGACGATCGGGACGCGGACGCCGAGGTCCTTGACCGCCGCGATGACGCCTTCGGCGAGGATGTCGCAGCGGAGGATGCCGCCGAAGATATTGATGAACACCGCCTTCACGCTGGTGTCGGACATCAGGATCCGGAAGGCGTTCTTGATCTGCTCGGCGTTGGCGCCGCCGCCGACGTCTAGGAAGTTCGCGGGTGAGCCGCCGGCGAGTTTGATGATGTCCATTGTCGCCATCGCCAGGCCCGCGCCGTTGACCATGCAGCCGATCGTGCCGTCCAGCTTGATGTAATTGAGCGCGTACTTCGACGCTTCGACCTCGAGCGGATCCTCTTCGGCCTGGTCGCGCAGGTCCTTCAACTCGGCGTGGCGATAGAGCGCGTTGTCGTCGAAGGTGATCTTGGCGTCGAGGGCGAGCAGTGCGCCGTCCCCGGTGACGATCAGGGGATTGATCTCGACGAGCGAGGCGTCGGTGCCCTTGAAGGCGTCCCAGATTGCGCTCATGATCTTGCCGGCGGCGGCAATCTGCGGCCCTTCGAGACCGAGGGCAAAGGCCAGCTGGCGAGTCTGGAAGCCGCTCAACCCGGCTGCGGGATGGATGAAGACCTTGTGGATCTTCTCCGGCGTCTCGGCCGCGACCTTCTCGATCTCGACGCCGCCTTCCTGACTGACCATCAGGACCGCGCGCTCGCTCGACCTGTCGATCAGGATGGCCAGGTACATCTCCTTCTTGATCTGCAAGCCCTGTTCGACGAGCACGCGCGTCACCACCTGCCCGTCCGGCCCGGTCTGGTAGGTGACGAGCTTCATGCCAAGCATCTTCCTGGCTGCCTCTTCGGCCTCGTCGGCGTTCTTGACGACCTTGACGCCCCCGCCCTTGCCGCGGCCGCCGGCGTGAATCTGCGCCTTGACGACAACGACGCCGCCGCCCAGACGTTTGGCGGCCTCACGCGCCGAGGCGGCGTCGAACACGACCTCGCCCTGCGGTACGGGCACGCCGTACGTTGCAAGGATGGCCTTCCCCTGGTACTCGTGAATTTTCATGATGTAGGTAGTCGTCCTGCTCGTGTGGGTCGACCGCTGTCTGTGCTCGCCGCGCGCGACCGCGCAACCTGTCGATTTTGTCTCACTCTGACCGCGCGACGCAAGCCAGCACTCGGAATGCGCGACCGTGTTCACGTGTTGTGATCAAGTACAATCGTCTTGATCTCACCCGGAGCCGCGCGCCCTTATGCCTTCTCGATTCCGACGCGTTTTCTCCTCGTCAGTGGGCACGAAGCTCCTGATGGGCCTGACTGGCGTCGCCCTCTTCGTCTACATGCTCCTGCACCTGGCCGGCAACGCGCTGATATTTGCAGGTCCCGAATTCTTCAACGAGTACTCGCACAAGCTGATCTCGAATCCGCTGATCATCCCGATCGAGATCGGCCTGCTCGCGGTGTTCCTGATCCACATTTACAAGGCGGTCACGATATGGCTGGCCAACAAGGCCGCGCGGCCGGTCAGCTACCACAAGAAGGAGCTCGCTGGCGGAACGAGCCGCAAGAGCGTGGCCTCGTCCACGATGATTGCTTCGGGGCTGTTTCTGCTCGTCTTCGTGATCATCCACGTCAAGCAGTTCAAGTTCGGATCGTGGTACCTGGTGAGCGACAGCACCGTGCGTGACCTGTATCGCACCGAGCTGGAGGTCTTTCAGAACCCGTTCTGGGTGATCGTTTACGTCGTGGCCACCCTGCTGGTCGGCTTGCACCTGCGCCACGGTATCGCGAGTGCGTTCCAATCGTTAGGCCTGGATCACCCGGTCTACACTCGGCGCCTCACCGCGGCCGGGATCGTTTTTGCACTCCTGATCGGCGTCGGCCTGGCGGTCATCCCCGTGCTGGTCTACTTCCGCTTCTGATGGCTTTCTTTTCGCTGCAGTAGACTTATGACT
>JACDDJ010000226.1 GCA_013817065.1 Acidobacteriota bacterium | reverse complement strand
GGCGTGGTGGAGGGCTTCCGGGCCGACTTTGCCTCGCGTCGCTATCGGCATGAGGAGATCGTTGGTGGCGAGGTCGGCACCCGCTTCGGCAACGACACCGACGAAGTCAACCTGATGGTGCGGCATAAGCCTGCCGGGCGCTTGACCGGAACGGTCGGCGGGTGGGCGCTGAACCGTCAATTTTCCGCAGTGGGGGAAGAAGCGCTGTCCCCGCCGGTGAGGGAGCGCGGCGCCGCGGCATTCTTCTATGAGGAGCTGACCTGGCCGCACGTCACGTTTCAATTTGGCGCCCGCGTGAACCACGCGTCCTTCGATCCGGAAGACGAGCTGCCCTCGCGCAGCTTCACCGATACATCGGGTTCGCTGGGACTGCTTTTTCGGCCCCGGGCAGCCGAGGACCGGTTCACCTTGGCGGTAAGCCTGGCGCGCGCCGCGCGCAACCCGGCGCTCGAGGAGCTGTACTTCTTTGGTCCTCACCCGGGCAACTTTGCCTTCGAGATCGGCAACGCCAAGCTCGGGTCCGAGAAGGCGCTGGGGTTCGATGTATCGGCGCGGTGGCGCTCGCGCCGTATCAGCGGAGAGATCAGCTTTTTCCGCAATGCCATTGCTGATTACATCTTTCGGAACCCACTGACCGAAGAAGAGTTCGACGCGCGCTTCGGCCACGCCGGCGACGAAGAAGACGAAGAAGAGGAAGGGCACGGCGGTGAGTTTGGATTCATCGAGTTCGTCGCGGCCGACAGCGTGCTCCAGGGAATCGAGGGGCATGCCGACATCGAGATCGGACGGGGTCTCGGCATGGAGGTGGGGATCGACTACGTTCGCGGCGAGCTGAGCGCTGCCAATCAGCCGTTGCCGCGCATCCCTCCGTTCCGGCTCCGTGCTGGCCTGAACTACCAGCGCAATGCCTTCCAGGCGGGCGGCGAGGTGGTAGCGGTGTCGCGGCAGAAACGCGTGTTCGGCGCGGAGACGCCTACCGCTGGATACGGGAACCTGCGCCTGTTTGGCGCCTACTCCTTCGGCACGGCCAACGTGGTGAATACGGTGACCGCACGACTCGACAACGCCACCAACGAGCTGTATCGAAACCACCTCTCCCTGGTCAAGGACGTCGTGCCCGAGATGGGGAGGAATTTCAAGCTGCTCTACTCCGTTCGGTTTTAGCCGGTCGTCACGGCCACGCCGAGGGAGCGCACCCACGCTGCCCTCGGCGTGAGCCGATAGATCGAGAGCACCCCAGCCGATCTTGATAGAATCCCCGGGAATGCTCTGTAAGCACTGCGGCACCGAGATCGCCGACAAGGCGATCATCTGTTTTCGCTGCGGGGCCGGGACGACCGACCCGGTCCGCAAAGCGGTTCCTGTCAGGCCTCGCCGCAATCCTCTACTCGGATTTGTCGTGGTCGCCGTGCTCCTGTTGCTGGCCCTGTACATGGGGCAAGCCTCACGGACCGCGGCCGATCCTGACACCTATCAAACCGTGGCCGGTCTACTCGTGGGGGCGGCGCTCGTGATCTTCATTCTTCGTGTCGTGAGGCGACGCTGATGCCGGCTGCTCGCCTGGAAGTCACTGATGCACTCGGCAGCCGCGTCGTCCCGATCGGCAAGCCGCTGTTCGGGATCGGGCGCCGTGAGACGAACGACTTGAGGCTCGCCGGGAGCGAGGTGTCGCGCGACCATGCCGACATCATCACCGAGGGCGACAAGGTCCTGATCCGTGACAAGAGCTCCCGCTACGGCACGTATGTCAACGGTGAGCAGGTCACCGAGCGTGCACTGACGCACGGCGACCGCGTCCGGCTCGGTCGTACCGGCGGCGCCGAGATGATCTACATGGTGGAAGGCGCCGGCACGGTTGCCGAAAAATCCGCCACCACGGCGATCGGCGATCTCCGCCAGGTCACGGCGCTCCTCGAAGGGCTGCGCGCGCTCGGATCGGGCCGCGTCGTTGACGATGTGCTGTCGCTGGTGCTTGATTCGGCCGTCGAAGTCAGCGGCGCTGAGCGCGGGTTCATCATGCTGGCCGCCGCCAGCGGGGAGCTCGAATTCAAGATGGCGCGGGGCCGCGGCCACCAGACGCTGCCGGGAGGAAGCTTTGCGACGAGCCGGAAGATCCCCGAAGAGGTATATCGCCTCGGCGAGCCCCGGATCGTGATGGACCTTCTCGACGGCGACCTCGCCAACGTCCACATGGGCACGGTCGCTCTTGGCATCCGCAACGTCCTTTGCGTGCCCCTCAAACTAGTCCGCTACGTGGACACGGCGGAGGCGGCAAACGAGGAGCGTCGGATCGGCGTTCTTTACCTCGATAGTCGCGAGAAGGGCATGCTGATGTCGGGCTCGACCCGCACCGCCCTCGAAACGTTCGCCACCGAGGCCGCGGTCGCCATCGAGAACGCGCGGCTCTACCGCGAGACGATGGAAAAGGCGCGGATGGAGCAGGAGATGCGGATCGCGGCGGAGATCCAGCAGTCGTTGCTTCCGAAAATTGGCCGTGCCGGGGCGTATTTCGCGGCCGCGGCCGCATCGCTGCCATGCCGATCGATCGGCGGCGACTTCTACGACTACGTCGATCTGCCCGACGGCACGCTTGGCTTTGCCCTCGGCGACGTCGCCGGCAAGGGCCCGCCCGCCGCGCTCTTGAGCGCGATGATGCAGGGCATGTTCGCCGCGCAGGCGGCGAGCAGCGATACGCCGGCCAAGACGATCAGCCGCGTCAACCTGGCGCTGTATCGCCGTGGGATCGAGTCCCGCTTCGTCACGCTGATGTATGGATCGCTCGGCGCGGACGGACGTCTGACCTACTGCAACGCCGGGCACAATCCGCCGCTGATCATCAGCCCGTCGGGCGAAGTCCGGCGTCTCGAGTGCGGCGGGCCGATCGTCGGTCTGTTCGAGGCGGCGACCTTCGACCAGGAGACGGTGACCGTTTCTCCCGGTGACTGGCTGGTCCTGTTCAGCGACGGCGTCTCGGAGGCCATGTCGGTGACCGACGACGAGTACGGCGAGTCGCGGATTGTCGACGTCGTCCGCGCCAACGGCAACCTGCCGCCGCAACAGCTGCTGCAGGCGCTGTTCGCCGATGTCAGGCAGTTCACCAGGGGCGCGGCGCAAAGCGACGACATCACCGCGATGGTTCTGCGTTATGACGGCTGATCGGAGCCCCGGGCAGGTGAGGCGCGAGCGCGCGCTGGTCGGCCTCTGGCTGGTGATGGCCGTCCTGCTCTGGAACGGCGTTTACGACATGTCGCTCGGCGAAGGGATCAAGGAATACTTGTTCCGCAGCGCGCTGCATGAGGCGGGCCGCGCACCAAGCGTGTCGATCGCCACCGTGCTCGATCCCTACATCTTCGATGCGGCGTGGGTCTCGACCTTCTGGGCGTCTCTCGTCATGCTGGCCGGGCTGCTGACCATCCGCGTGATGCGGAGATCGCATGAGGCCTGACACGCTGATCCACGATTGGAACGGCGCGCCTGCCGAGCGCCGGCCGGTGATGCTGGATGACGAGACGCTGCGGGATGGTCTCCAGTCACCTTCGGTCCGGTGCCCGACAATCGAGCAGAAGCTCGAGATCCTGCACCTGATCGACAAACTCGGGATCGACACCGCCGATATCGGCCTGCCCGGGGCCGGCCCGCATGTCGTGCAGGACGTCGAGCGTCTCGCCCGCGAGATTGTCGATCAAAAGCTGAAGGTCAGGGCGAACTGCGCGGCGCGGACGGTTATTGCCGACATCCGGCCGATTGCCGAGATTTCGCAACGCGTCGGTATGGCGATCGAGTGCTGCTGCTTCATCGGGTCCAGTCCCTTGCGGCAGTATGCGGAAGGCTGGTCGGTCGATCAGCTGCTGAAGCTCTCCGAGGAGGCGATCACGTTCGCCGTCCGCGAGGGGCTGCCGGTCATGTACGTGACCGAAGACACGACGCGCGCGGATCCGGACACGCTGCGGCGGCTCTATTCATCCGCGATTCGCACTGGCGCTGCGCGCGTCTGCATCGCCGACACTGTGGGTCACTCGACGCCCGCTGGTGCGGCGGCCGTCGTCCGGTTCATTGCCGGCGTTGTCGAGGAGTGCGGCGGTGGCGTCGGCATCGACTGGCACGGCCACCGCGACCGCGACTTCGCCGTGATCAACTCCCTCGCGGCGCTCGATGCCGGTGCGACGCGCCTCCACGGTGCGGCGATCGGCATCGGGGAACGTGTCGGCAACACACCGATGGACACGCTGCTGGTGAACCTCGTCCTGATGGGTTACATCGAGCGCGACCTGTCGTCGCTCGGCGAGTACTGCCGCGTCGTATCGAAGGCGACCAATGTTCCGATCCCCGCCAATTACCCGGTGGTCGGCAGGGACGCCTTCCGTACCGCCACTGGCGTTCACGCCGCCGCGGTGATCAAGGCGTTTCGTAAGAACGACATGGCGCTGGTGGACGCGGTCTACTCCGGCGTCCCGGCGAGCATGGTCGGTCGCGAACAGGAGATCGAGGTCGGGCCCATGTCCGGCAAGTCGAACGTGACGTTCTGGCTCGAGCGCCGCGGCCTGCCGGCAAGCGACGAAGTGGTGGATCGCATCTTTGCCAAGGCCAAAGCCTCGAGCTGCGTGCTGACCGAAGAGGAGATTCGGAAGACCCTGTGACGGAGATGAAATCGATGCGCTCGATGTTGCTCGCGTTCGTGCTGCTGGCCGGATGTGCCTGTGTGTCGGCGCAAACGCCGACGCCGCCGGCGGCGCAGGAGGTCACCTTCGACTCGGCCCGCGCCTTCGAACACCTGAAGACCATCGTCGCGATCGGTCCGCGCCCCGCCTCGTCGCCTGGCCTTCAGAAGACGCGCGAGTACATCATGGAGCAGCTCGCCGCAATCGGGCTGACGCCGAGGGAGCAGGCCTTCGAGGCGTCCACTCCGATCGGCCCGGTGAAGATGGTGAACATCAGCGCGACGATCCCCGGTGCGGGCACGGGCCGGCTGATCTTCGCCGGGCACTACGACACCAAGCTGTTCAAAGAGTTCACGTTTGTTGGCGCCAATGATGGCGGGTCCAGTACCGCGTTCCTGCTGGAGCTGGCGCGGGTGCTGAAGGATCGCAAGAATGCGGTGCCGATCGAAATCCTGTTCCTCGATGGGGAGGAGGCCTTCGGCGAGTGGGAGACGGGTAACACCTTCGGCAGTCGCCACTATGTGGCCGCGGCGCAGAAGGCCGGCACGATCAAGGACATCAAGGCGCTGATTCTCGTCGACATGATCGCCGACGCCGATCTGACGGTGAAACGGGAGAGCAACTCGACACCATGGCTGACCGACGCTATCTGGTCCGCCGCGCGCGAGCTGAAACGCCCGGAGTTCGTCTCGGAGTCCACCCCGATCGAGGACGACCACATGCCGTTTCTTGCCGCCGGGGTCGCGGCCGTAGACGTCATCGATCTCGACTACCCGGACTGGCACCAGGCCGGCGACACACTCGACAAGGTGTCACCGAAGAGTCTGCAGGTGGTGGGGGATGTGCTGCTGAAGGCGCTGCCGAAGATCGAGCTGCGGGTGAAATAACGGGGACACTCAACTTAACGCTAACTGTTGATCGCGGGTCGCCGATGGGGCCGCGATCATCAGTTAGCGTTAAGTTGAGTGTCCCCGTTATTTCCGTTTGTCCCGGCCGACGTAGTCGCGCGTGGCGGAGCCGATGTAGATCTGGCGCGGACGCGCGATCTTCTGGTCCGGGTCGGTGAGCATTTCCTCCCACTGTGCGATCCAGCCCGCCGTCCGCGGAATCGCGAACAGCACCGGGAACATCGAGGTGGGGAAGCCCATCGCCTGGTAGATCAACCCGGAGTAGAAGTCCACGTTCGGGTAGAGCTTGCGCGAGACGAAGTAATCGTCCTCGAGGGCGATGCGTTCGAGCTCCAGCGCCATCTCGAGCAGCGGGTTCTTGCCGGTGACCTCGAAAACCAGGTCAGCCATCCGCTTGATGATCTTCGCGCGCGGATCGTAGGACTTGTAGACGCGATGTCCGAAGCCCATGAGGCGCCCCTCGCCCGCCTTCACTTTCTTGATGAACTCGGGGATCTTGTCCTTCGATCCGATCTCGCTCAGCATCCGCAGGACGGCTTCGTTCGCGCCGCCGTGCAGCGGTCCGTAGAGCGCCGCCGATGCCCCGGCGAGTGCGGAGTAGGGGTCCACCTGCGAGCTGCCGATGTTGCGCATGGCGCTCGTGCTGCAGTTCTGTTCGTGATCGGCGTGCAGGATGAACAGCACGTCCAGTGCGCGCTCGAGGACCGGGTGCGGCTTGTAGCGCGGCTCGGTCATCTTGAACAGCATGTTCAGGAAGTTGCCGGAGTAGCTGAGCTCATTGTCGGGGAGCACGTAGGGGCGGCCGATCGTGTGGCGGAACGCGTAGGCGGCGATGCTCGGGACCTTCGCGATCAGCCGGATCGTCTGCAGGCGGCGCGACTCGACGTTGAAGATGTCCTTGGCGTCGGGGTAGAAGGTCGAGAGCGCGCCCACCGCGCTCAGGAACATGCCCATCGGGTGCGCGTCGTAGCGGAACCCGGTCAGGAACTTCTTGATGTTCTCGTGGAGCATCGTGTGCAGCGTGACTGCCTCCGACCACTCCTTCAGCTGGGCCGCCGTCGGCAACTCACCGAAGAGAATCAGGTACGCCGTCTCGATGAAGTCGCTGCCCTCGGCGAGCTGTTCGATCGGGTAACCGCGATATTCCAGGATGCCCTTGTCGCCATCGATGAACGTGATCGCGCTGCGGCAGGACGCCGTGTTCATGAAGGCCGGATCGTACGTCATCATCCCGAACTCATCGTCGGCCACCTTGATCGTGCGCAGGTCCATCGCGCGGATCGTGCCGTCCTGAATCGGGAGCTCGTAGGTTTTACCGGTGCGGTTGTCTGTAATCGAAAGTGTGTCGGCCATTTTTTCCTCGGCGGGGTCCCCTGCACCCCGCCTGGCGAACTTCACTACGCGGGCAAACTCGGCCCGCTCCGTTCCGTTCGCGCCCTGCCTTATACGTCGTCCGGTCCGCCCTCATCGTCGGCGGAAGGCAGGGCATCCCCTGCAACCCGGTAATCGCCCGACAGCCAGCGCCCGAGATCCGCCAGTTTGCAGCGCTCACTGCAGAACGGCCGCCAGTCCGGCTTCACCGGACGTCGACGGCAATAGGCGCAC
>JACDDJ010000007.1 GCA_013817065.1 Acidobacteriota bacterium | reverse complement strand
CATCGTCCGGTCAGTTCGCGTCCCCGCCGTCTGCGGCCACGCCGTCTGCGGCCACGCCGTCTGCGGCCACGCCGGTGGATGTCCCGCCGGCAGCCGCCATCCCCGTAGATACCGCACCTGCGTCCCTGGTTTACAACGAAGGCCTTGCGAAGTATCCACGCGCGTCGTTCCTGGACCGGCTCGCCGCCTTCGCGCTGGACTGCATCCTCGTCGCGATCGCGAACGCGATTCTCGACCTGACCCGCAACGACGGCTTCTACTTCTTCCTCCTCCTGACGTACCACATCGCGTTCTGGGCGTGGAGAGGAACGACGCTCGGCGGCATCATCTGTAACCTGCGCGTGATCAGGACGCACGGCGTCGAGCTGCGGCCGGCCGACGCCGTCGTCCGCGGACTCGCGAGCATGTTCTCGGTGGCAGCGCTTGGAATCGGCTGTCTGTGGATGCTGCAGGATTCAGAGCGGCAGATGTGGCATGACAAGATTGCCGGCACGCTCGTCGTGAAGGTGCCGCGGGACCTGGTCCTGCCCTAGACTAGGAACGGCGCGTCAGCACGAAGCCGATCGCATCGAGCGTCGTCACACCCACCGTCTGTGGCGGAAATAGCCGAGCATCAGCACGCCGAGCGCGATCATCAGGCCGGTCACCCACCAGAACTGCGCCGCCCCACCGCCGGGCAGGTCCGGCAGCATCACGTTCATGCCCCAGAGTCCGACGATGACCGTGAGCGGCATGAAGATCGTCGCGATGATCGTCAGGACCTTCATGACGCCATTGAGCTGGTTGGAGACCTGTGAGAGATGCGCATCCAGGAGACTGGTGACGCGGTCCTGGAAGAACATCGCCTCGTCTACAAGCCGGACGAGGTGATCGTGAACGTCCCGGAATCGATAGGAGAGCGATTCGGAGATGATCGGGAACTCACGGCGAGCCAGCCGCGCGACGGCGTCGCGCTCCGGTAGCACCACGCGGCGCAGCGAGGACACGTCCGCCTTGAAGTCGAGGATCTGCTTGGCGAGCCGCGCGTCCGGGCGCTCGAAGATCTCTTCCTCGAGCTTGTCGAGGCGCTCGCTGAGCCGATCCACTTCGGGACGGTAGTGATCCACCATCGCATCGATGATGCGGTGCATGAGGGCGGCGGGGCCTTCGCCGAGCGCCCGGTCGTTCCGCGAACAGACACCGAGCATTTCCGACAACGTCCGCGAGATGCCTGGATGCACGGTGACCAGGTACTGTTGGCCGAGGAAGAAATCGACGTCCTGCGTCTTGAAGCAGTGCTCATCCTCACGGAAGTCGATGCCGTGGAGAATCAGGTACAAGTAGTCGCCGTACCACTCGACCTTCGGATGGTGGATTTCGCTGAGTGCATCCTCCACGGCGAGCTCATGGAAGTGGAAGACGTCGCTGAGGATGCGGACTTCGGCCGGCGTCGGCGCGCTGAGATCGACCCAGATCCACACCCCGCTGCCGGACTGGAGCCACGCGGGATCAACCCGGTCCACGCACGCGGTGGACCCAAGCTGGTTGCGATAGATCTTAATCACCCGAGAGCGATTCTAGCGCAACACACCCCGCGCACTTCTGCGGCGAGGCGTGATGACGCCGATCGCTCAGCGGCGGATCTTCGAGAGGTCCACCGGTGAGTGTCGAGGATTGCTGTAGGTGGCGTTGGTCTGAAACGACAGACGCTGGCCGTAAGCGCCAACGTTCCTGTTACTCGCCACGTCATCCATCTCCTTCCAGGAGTAGGTCTCGTTCATCTTGGTGGGCAGCCAGAGATCCAGCTCCGCGGCCCTGGCATAGACAACCGTGTTGGTGACCGCCTCGTTCGACGACGTCGCCTACAGTTCGGTCTTGATGACGGCACCGGTCGCCGGCTCGATCCACAGGCGGCCGGCGGCAGCGGCGTTGCCGCGAGTACCCAGCACAGGCGGCTTCTCGCCGTCCGTCTTCTCCTTGAAGCCGATCCTGACCACCGGTACGCCGTCCAGTTTCTCCTGCTTTTCGAGCTTGAACGTCATCTTCGACTGCATGCCGCTCGAGATGAACTGCAGGGCGATCGAAGGATCGTTCAGATGCAGAATCAGGTCGAACAGAAAGCGGAAGTTCTGCTCGGCCGCATAGGCGTGGGCCCTCTTCCAGCCGTCCAGTGTTGGCGCGGTCAGCAGGTTGACGATGCGTGCTTCGCGCTCGCGCAGGCGGACGTTGTCAACTGAGAATGGATCCCGGAGCCCCATGACGCGGCCGTTGACGTTCAGCAGGACGAGGTCGGAGGCGAACCGCACCGGCGTTTCCATCCGCCCTGCGACCAACCGCGTCAGGCTGTAATGCTCCTCGAGCGATGCCCCGGATAGGCGGACCGCGTGGGTGGCGTGGTATTCGGCGGCACGCGCCAGCAGATCCTGGAGTGACGGGTCCTGCGCGCGGACTGTGACGCCATCAGTGCGGACGCGAGGACAGCGGCGATGCCGGATCGGACCATCATTCTAACCCCCAGGTTGAGAACGACGACGACTCGAAGGGCTGCGCGATTGGCGCTTGCGTTGGGACGTCACCGAGTCCCCGCCGGTTGGCTTACGTCTGCGGGGCCGAGCGAATTGCCCAGCGGAGCTTAGCAGAGGAGGCGCGCGGGTTGGCGCGGACCTCGTCACGGCTGGGACGGATCACTTCCCCGCTGATAGACGCGTAGAGGCCGTCACGATGACCGGACTGGAGCGCCTTCTTCACCCGTCGATCTTCCCCTGAGTGGAACGTCAGAATGGCGACGCGTCCGCCCGGCGCCAGGAGTTCCGGCAGCGATCGCAGCAACCAATCAAGGGTGGCAAATTCATCGTTCACCGCGATACGCAGGGCCTGGAAGGTGCGGCGCACCGACGCCTTCTTTTCCTCCTCCGGGAGCCTCAGTGCCGTCAGCGCCTCGCACACCACCTCGTGCAAGTCACCGGTCGTCTCGATCGGCGTCGCTTTCAGTGCAGCGGCAATCGAGTCCGCATGGGGTTCATCGGCGTTCGCCTCGAGTAGCCTCGCGAGTCTGTCGACGGGGGTCCGCGCCAGGACCTGGGATGCCGGCAGGCCCTTGTGCGGATTCATCCGCATGTCGAGCGCACCTGACTCCTTGTAGCCAAACCCTCGATCCGGGTTGTCGAGTTGCATCGACGACACGCCGAGATCCGCCAGGATCACGTTCGCGCCGACCAACCCCTCACCCGCAAGCACCCGTGCCAGGCCGGCGAAGTTACTGTGATGGACGGTGAACACGTCGGGGCCGAAGCCCTCACTGCGCAGCCGTGCCTCTGTCCGCGGCAGTTCGATCGGATCGACGTCGAGTCCGATCAGGCGTCCAGCCGGCAGGATCCGCTCGAGGATCGCGCGGGCGTGTCCACCGCCGCCGAGAGTGGCGTCCACCGCCATCTCTCCAGGCACCGGGCGCAGGCACTCGAGAATCTCGTCGACCATGATCGGACGGTGAGATCCCGCGGGCGTCTTGCCCGAGGAGAGGACCTTCTCGACATCCGCCCCGTAGCGAAGCGGATCGAGTTCCTTGTACTTCTCGTGAAAGGCTCGCGGATTTTTGCCCCGGTAGCGCGAACGCCGTTTGTGGGGCCGCGGCGTGTCGTCAGCCATGCTCAGGAAAGCGCCTGCGCGAGGTCGGCGATAAGATCCTCGACAGCTTCGATGCCAGCTGGATACCGGAGGTTCGCGACGGGAAGCGACATCGCATCTCCCTGGTAACCAAACGCGTTCTCGATCTGTGCCGGCATGATCACCCTCCAGGCTGGACGGCGATCAATGAAGCCGTCTGCTGCTGAACAAACAATCCAATCTCGTCGATCGCGGCCTGTGCCTGGGGCGTCACGTCCCGATGCAGGTGCCAGACGTGGACCATGTCCTCGTACACGCTGAACGTGACGTCGACACCGGCCGTCTTCGCGCGCGCAGCAAAGTCGCCGATCTGATCGACGAGCACCTCGGCCTGCCCGGCGTGGATCAGCAGTGGAGGCAGTTCTGCGAGATCTGCGAAGAGCGGGGAGATCGCCGCACTGCGTGGGTTGGCACCAGCGAGATATTCAGTCGCCGCGAGGCGGCAGTACTTCGCGCCAACAAAGTCGAACCGATCGTTGGTCTCGAAGCTCGCGCCCGAATTACCCAGATCCACCCATGGAGATATCGCGACAGCGGCGGCCGGCGTTGGATCACCGGCGTCCCTGAGCGCCAGGAGTGTGCTCAATACCAGGTTGCCGCCCGCGGAATCCCCCGCCAGAACGATGCGGTCAGGCGTGATGCCCTGCGCCAGCAGATGCCGATAGGCGCCGACAGCGTCCTTTACGGCAGCCGGCGCCGGATGTTCCGGTGCGAGACAGTACTCGATCGCCAGGGTGCGCGCTCGCGAAGCGCGAGCGAGGGCGCCGATCAACGGACCGTGCGTGCGCACGGACCCAAATACGAAGCCGCCGCCGTGAAAGTACAGGAGGACGGCGCCGCTCGCGTTCGGCGGCTCGAGCCACATCGCATTGATGCGGTCTGCGCCTGTGCCGAGTTCAATCTGCCGATGCGGCAGGCCATCAGTCCGGAGCGGGCTCATCGCCTCACCGACGTTGCGCCACCGCACCATCCCGATCCGCGGCATGACGGACCACGCGCCCCGCGTCCCCCCAATCATTACTTCGAGCCCGAAGCCCCACGCTCGTCGCCGAGACTTGCCGGCCAGCCGCCTTCCCGCGCTCCGCATCACACCGAGTAAAGCGGCCGCCACCACCCGAACGACATCGTCGGCCCGGGCGCGTGGGATCGTACGGCTCACGGCTGCGCCTTGCGCCGCGTCGATTTTGCTGAGGGTGAATCCCAGAATGTAAACTCCGGCGCCGAAGACACGGCCTCCAGGTCAGCGACGCGATCGCGCATGTAGGTCTGCGCGTCGGCAATGGCCCGGTTGTAGATCGAAGGACCGATCTCCTGGAGGGCGAAGTCAAGAAGCAGGCCGGCTTTGAGGTCGCCGATCTCCTGCTCCAGTTCCGCGGAAAAGTAGCGGCGCAGCGACGTGACCGCCTGCTTCCGCGCATCGTCCGAGAGTTCAATTTTTATAGCCATTCTGTACCAGATCGGGGCCGGTGTCCCGCGTGAGAAAGCTCCCACGCCCGGCGCTCGAAGTAATTGCCTTCATACGCGCCCCGCCCGAGCATCCACGACCACGCTCCAGCCAGCAGGTAGGCAGGGACGAATGCGGGCCCCCAGACCTCGGACTGACGGACATGCACCCGCTCGTGGGAACGGGTCAGATCGAGCATGGTGAGATCGCGGGCCGCGACAATGTGCCCGAAGGTGATTGCGGCGGCACCGCCGCGGATCGGGATCAGGTGGCGAAGGATCCAGTCGAGAGCCGGGCCGTGAATCTCGAGGACACCACCTTTCACCTGCCGTCCGCTTTCAGAACCGAAAGCGGCGGGAACAAAAAGCAGTCCGATCAGCGTATTCGGCGACGCCCAGAGATACTTCAGCACATCCCTCACGTGCAGCTCGGAACCGCCATGCCGACCTCCTGTCGAATCTACTGGGACACTGGGAGCAGTCCGGCCATCGAGTCAAGCGGATGGCGAACCACGGCGCGCCGTGCCCTGCTCGTCCCAGCGGTTAGGACCAGGCACTTTGCCTGACGTAAAATGCGGCCTTCATGACCAGCCGCTACTTCTCTATCGGGTTGCTTTCAGTCGCCGTCTGCCTCGTGTCTGTCGATGCGCCAAAGGCGCAGACGCCGCCGGCCAAGTCCGTCCTCGAGCGCTACACCGAGCCGATCCCGATTTTCACGACCGGATTGGGTAAGTTTACGCGACCGATGTCATCGAAGAACGAGGAGGCACAGAAGTACTTCGACCAGGGCTTTCAGATGATGTATTCGTTTGCCAAGCCCGAGAATGCTGTTGTACGCGGCCTCATACGATGGTCAGGGCGCGATCGCGACGCGAGCCGCCAAGGAATATGCAAAGCTGACCAACGACACGTTCCACGAGGTCCTGACGCTGATCCGGTTCGGACGTTTCGACGAGGTCTTACTCGTAACGAACCGTCCGAAGGCCGAGGTCCAGGGCGGGTTGTGGGACTTCGCACAGGGTTATGCGCATCTGAAGCAGGGGGACACCGACTTCGCCCAGCTCTATCTCGGACGGGTGAAGAAGACGGCCGAGACATCGAAAGCCAGCTTCCGCATGCACACCGGCAAGGACCTGCTCGGGATCGCGGCGGGGATACTCGAGGGCGAGATGCAGCGCACGAGCGGCGATCTACCCGCCTCGATCAAGTCGTTCCGGCGCGCCGCCGACCTTCAGAACGGACTTCAGTACGACGAACCCGAACCGCTGCCCTTCGCCGCGCACCATTGGCTCGGCGCCGCACTCCTAGAGAGCCGTCGCTTCGAGGACGCCGAGAAGGTGTATCGCGAGGACCTGAAGGAGCATCCACGCAATGGATGGTCGCTGCTTGGATTGAAGCAGGCGCTCGAAGGTCAGGGGTCATCGTCCGAACAGGTGGCTGCCGATCTGGCGGCAAGCTGGGCCCGCGCCGACACGTGGATCCGCGCGTCGCGCTTCTAATCGGGCGCGTTGCTCGCGCCGCGCCAGATGGTAGATGGTAAATGGTAGATGGAAAAGTGATTGGCTCGGAGCAACGAGCTAAACAGAGCTCTTTCCCACCCACCAGCACTGCCCCTCTACTTCTCGAGGAAGCGCAGGATATCTCGCATCAGACGTTCTCCCTGCGCCGTTTCGAAGATCGCCTGCGCGTGCGCCGCGCCCTCGAGCACCAACAGCGCTTTGGGATCGTTCGCCGCCTCGTATTGCTTACGGATGCGTGGCAGTCGGAGCCCCGCGGCGTTCGCGTCGTCTTGCGTGACGACAAACAGCTTGCGGCCTTTCAGCTTTTCGGGCGGTTGATCGGCGTAGCCTGCCAGCAGGATCAAGGCATCGATCTCGCCCGGCCTGGCCTCGATCGACGCACCCGCCGCGGCGTCGGCTCCCATGCTGCCGCCGATCACTGAGACACTCCTGGCCCCGGAACCGTGCAGCCAGCGCACGGCCGCCAGGACGTCGAGCGGCGAGCCGTCACCCGGGTTCAGTTCCTTCGGTCCTTCCCTGGACGCGCCGTATCCGCGCATGTCGATTGCCAGCACCCGGAATCCCGCGCCAACCAGTTGCTCCGCCTGCGGGCGCCACGACTCCTTGGTGAACCGCCCGCCATGAACTAGCACCACACCACGACCGCCGGTGCCGTGCACCTCGCCGTGAATCATCCAGCCGTCCCCGGTCCTGAACGACACCGTCTGCTGCGCCCAAACCATCGCAGCAGAGAGCGCGAGACACGCGAACGCCATCGTCTCCGCAATTCGCAGGTTCATCATGGCCGCTCGGCGAGCGCTGTGCTCACACCAAGCGCGGCCACGACACCGATCAACACAGTCACGTCCGGCATCGATGCCTCCTCAGTCATGGCTGCCGCCGCTGTCGTAGCACCTCGTAAACCGCGATCCCTACGGTCGTCGACAGATTGAGCGACCGGACCCGGGGCGACAGCATCGGCATTCCCACAAAGCGATCGTGATATCGCTCGTGAACATCGCCCGGCAGCCCACCCGTCTCCCTCCCGAAGATCAGGACGATGTCGCCCGGCGACCCCAGCGGCGCGTCCCACAAAGGTCGGGTCGCTTTCGTCGAGAAGAAGTATGGCGTCCCAAGGGTCGAGAGCTCGCGCTCAAAGGTGTCCCAATCCTTCCACACGCGCAGATCGACGTGCTCCCAGTAATCCAGGCCCGCACGCCGCACCTGCCTTTCATCGAGCGAAAAACCCAGCGGCTCGATCAGGTGCAGCGTCGCACCAGCCGCGAGGCACGTCCGCCCCGCGTTGCCGGTGTTCCAGTGGATCTCGGGATGGACCAGGACGACGTGAATCAAATCTCTACTTGTGGAGGCATTGAGGTTCGATGGGATCTTACCTGGGCACGTAGTCCTCGGGGCTACTCTTCGTCAGGGCCCGGCGGTAGCGCGGCCGAGGCCAGCAGCTCGCGAGCACGCTCGAGGTCCTCGCGACGCACGAGGATGCGAACGCCGCCAAGCAACGGCGCATAGAACGGCTGCGCACCGAGCGTATACCTGTCGGGAATCTGCGAGGGTATATCCGCGGAATCGAGCACGGACACGAGGAATTCGGCCTCGTGCAGCCAGGCACAGTTCCACACCTGAACCAGGTCATCTTCCATCACGCCACCTGTGAAAGAAATCTGTTGTGCAGAGATGCTATGAGTCGCACGCGCTCAGGATATACGACAATGGACGACATGCCTGATGCGACCAGTGCCTATCGCGAGCATCTCCTCAGGGTCCTCGACTGGGAAGATGCGCACGTCGGATTCGACAAGGCGGTCACCGGGATACCGGCCGACAAACGTGGCGCTCTCGCGGCGGGCTTCGAGTATTCGGCGTGGCAGCTACTGGAGCACATCCGTCTGGCACAGAATGACATCCTCGACTTCTGCGTCAACGACGCCTATCACCACAGCATGAAGTGGCCAGACGACTACTGGCCGAAGGACCCCGCACCACCGAGCGACGAAGCGTGGGAGCAGAGCGTGGCCGCGTACGGGCGCTCACTGCAGGAACTGAAACGGGTGGTTCGCGACGCAGACGATCTCACGAAGAAAGTGCCGACCGGGAAGGACACCAGACCTACCTTCGCGCCATCCTGCTCACCGCCGACCACACCGCCTACCACGTCGGGCAGTTGGTCGCGGTTCGTCGCGCGCTGGGTGTCTGGGATCACTGAGGATTGCGATGTCCGCCCACCCTTACAATCCAAGGGCCGGCAGATGCCAGCCCTTGGAAGTCGTTGGAATCAATGTGAACGAGAGTGGTGAAAATGGAAAGCCCCCCGAGTAGAGTCCTTTTCCATCTTCCATCTACCATCTTCCATTGCAGACCGGTCGATCAAGCGGTCTGCTAGTCCCCAACTTTGACCTGAAGAGCAGCCTGTGCCGCCGCGAGGCGCGCGACAGGAACGCGGTACGGCGAGCAGCTCACGTAGTCCAGGCCCACCTGGTCGAAGAAGTGAATGGACGACGGGTCGCCGCCGTGCTCACCGCAGATCCCCAGCTTGATGTCGGGCCGCGCGCTCCGTCCCTTCTCGACCGCCATCGCCACCAGCGCCCCGACACCAACAGTGTCGATCGTCGCGAAGGGATCCTTGTCGAGGATCTTCTTGTCCTGGTACGACCCGAGGAACTTCCCGATGTCGTCGCGCGAGAACCCGAACGTCAGCTGGGTCAGGTCGTTGGTGCCGAAGGAGAAGAACTGCGCCTCGGCGGCGATCTCGTCGGCCGTGATCGCACCACGCGGGATCTCGATCATCGTCCCGACGAGGTACTTGATCTTGACGCCGCGCTCCTTCATCACCTCGGCAGCGACGCGGTCCACGATCACCTTCTGATCGCTCAGCTCCTTCACATGCCCGACGAGCGGGATCATGATCTCGGGCACGCACTTGGTGCCCTCCTTGGCGAGCTGGCACGCCGCCTCGATGATGGCGCGCGTCTGCATCTCGGTGATCTCGGGATACGTGATCCCGAGGCGGACGCCGCGGTGGCCGAGCATCGGGTTGAACTCGTGGAGCTGTTCGACACGGCGCAGCAGCGCGTGCTTCTCGTCGAGCGCCTTGCCCTTCTTACCCTGCTCCTCCATCCGCGCGATCTCGACCATCAGGTCTTCGCGCTTCGGCAGGAACTCGTGCAGCGGCGGATCGATGGTCCGGATCGTGACCGGCTCACCGTGCATCGCCTTGAACACGCCGTAGAAGTCGTTGCGCTGCAGCGGCAGCAGCTCGTCGAGCGCGGCGCGGCGGTCCGCTTCGTTGTCGGCGAGGATCATCCGCTGGACGATCGAAAGACGTCCCTCACCAAAGAACATGTGCTCGGTGCGGCACAGACCGATGCCGCGGGCGCCGAACTGGTAGGCGGTCTCGGCCTGGTCGGGCTGGTCCGCGTTGGCGCGGATGCCGAGGCGGCGGTGCTTGTCGGCCCACGACAGCAGCTTCTCGAAGCGCTGGTAGACGTCCGAATCCTTCGCCTTCATCTCGCCGGAGACGACGCGCAGGATCTCGCTCGGGGTCGTCGGCACCTGGCCGATCTTGACTTCGCCGGTCAGACCGTCGAACGAGATGAAATCACCTTCGCTGATCGTCTGGCCGCCGACCTTGCAAGTCCGCGCGCTCTCGCTGATCTCGAGCGCACCGGCGCCGACGACCGAGGGCTTGCCCATCTGTCGTCCCACGACCGCCGCGTGTGAGGTCATCCCACCCGTGGCGGTGAGGATCCCCTGCGCCACGAACATGCCGTGGATATCGTCCGGCACCGTCTCCTTGCGAACGAGGATGACGTTCTTACCCTGCCGCGTCCACTCGACCGCGTGGTCCGCCGTGAACACCGCCTGGCCGGATGCCGCACCCGGTGATGCGGGCAGGCCCCTGGTCGTCACCGCGAGTGCCTGCCACGCCTTCGGTTCGAAGACCGGCGCGAGCAACTGCGACACCGACTCGGGATCCACCTGCAGGACCGCATCCTTCGGCGTGATCAGCCGCTCGGCGACGAGGTCGGTCGCGATCATGACGGCGGCGTACCCGGTGCGCTTGCCGTTGCGCGTCTGGAGCATGTAGAGCTTGTCGTCCTGAATCGTGAACTCGAAGTCCTGGACGTCCTTGTAGTGCTTCTCGAGCCGCGACGTGATCTTCCGCAGCTCCGCGTATGCCTTCGGCAGGACGTCCTTCAACTCGCTGATCGGCTGCGGCGTCCGCACGCCGGAGACGACGTCCTCGCCCTGGGCGTTGATCAGGAACTCGCCGTAGAACTCGTTCGCGCCGGTGGCGGGATTACGCGTGAAGCCGACGCCGGTTGCCGAGCGGTCACCCATGTTGCCGAACACCATCGCCTGGACATTGACGGCCGTGCCGATCGAATCCGGGATGCTGTAGATACGGCGATATTCGATTGCGCGCGCGTTGTTCCACGAGCGGAAGACCGCGTCACGCGAGAGGCGCAGCTGCTGAAGCGGATCCTGCGGGAAATCCTTCTTCGTCTTGTCGCGGACGACCTTCTTGTAGCGCTTCACGACCTCGGTGAGGTCCTTCTCGGTGAGATCGGTGTCGATCTTCGCGCCCGCTTCTTTCTTGATCGCATCGAGCGTGTGCTCGAACGCGTCCTTGGGAATTTCGAGGACGACGTTGCCAAACATCTGGATGAAGCGGCGGTAGCTGTCCCAGGCGAAGCGGCCGTTACCGGTCTTCGCCTTGATCCCTTCGACCGTCTGGTCGTTCATGCCCAGATTGAGGATCGTGTCCATCATCCCGGGCATCGAGAACTTCGCGCCCGAACGAACCGACACGAGGAGTGGATTCTTCACATCGCCGAGGACGGCGCCGGTGGCCTTCTCCAGCTTGCGGAGGTTCTCGACCATCTGCGTCTCGACGATCTCGGGGGTCGTTCGCTTCTGCTGATAGTAGAGCGTGCACGCTTCGGTCGAAATCGTGAATCCTGGCGGCACCGGCAGACCGGCGTTGGTCATCTCGGCGAGGCCGGAGCCCTTGCCGCCGAGGAGGTCCTTCATGCCGCGGTCGCCGTCGGCCTTCCCGTTGCCGAAAAAATAGACGTACTTCGCCCCTCGCCCGCTTGGACGGGCTGCCGGGCGGGCGGCTCCGCTGGGGGTGCGGGCACTGCCGCTTGAGGTGCGGGGGCCTAAGCTTGAAGTGCCGCGTGCGGTGTTCGAGGTGCGGGCGACGGCGCCCGAGGTGCGGTTCTTACGAGCGAGACTCTTTGCCATGTCGACTGACTACTCCGTTTGGGGAACGATCTCGGAGATATCCGCGAGATCCAGAATGAGGTCACGCAGGCCGGCCATCAGGCTCAACCGCGCAGTCCTGAGACGCTCATCGTCGGCCATGACGAAGACGTCGGTGAAGAATGTGTCGACCGCCGCGCGCAGGCCGGCGATCTCGGTGAAGGCCTTCTTGTAATCGTGCGAAGCGGCGGCCTGCTCGACGCGTGGACGGCGCGCGCCGAGTTCGGCGAGCAAGGCGCGTTCGGCCGGCTCCACCAGTGCGGTGCGATCGATCTCCGCTCCGCGGGCCACGTCCTTCGAGATGTTCTTGACGCGTTTGAAGAGGACCGCGAGTGCCTGGAAGTCCTCGGATGCGCGCGTCGCCTGCAGCGCTTCGGCCATGCGCCTGGCACGCAGTGGCCGCAAATCACCGGACGAAGTCGCGGCGCGTGCCACCTCGCCTGGGATCCGCCGCTGCTCCAGCGCGTAGCGGACGCGCTCGAGCGCAAATGCCTCGGCGGCTCGTGCCGCTTCGGCCGGCCACGCAGTGCCCGGCACTCCAGAGGCCGCCTCGCCCAGTAACGCGTTGAGAGAGATCTCGCGATCGATGCCGGTCAGCTCCGGCAGATCCATCAGGATGCGAACGGCGCCCTGCACCTGCCGCCGCAGCGCGAAGGGGTCCCGGGAACCTGTCGCCTTCTCGCCCGCGCTCGTCAGCGCCACAAAGGTATCGAGCTTGTCTGCCAGCGATAACGCCGCCCAGGTAATCGCGGCTGCACCCAGTTGCGCGCGAGCCGGAGGGGCATCCGCTTCAACGCCGATCGGCAGGTATTGGTAGTAGATCGCCTTCCAGACCTGTTCCGGCTCACCTTCCTCCCTGGCGTAGACACCGCCCATCGTCCCCTGCAGTTCCGGGAACTCGAACACCATGTCGGTGGTCAGGTCGGTCTTCGAAAGCGTCGCAGCCCTTGCGGCGTTAACCGCTTCGGCCGGACTGGCGAAACGATCCGCCGCAATCCATTGCGCCAGCCTGACAATCCGCTCCGTCTTGTCCCGATAGCTGCCGACCTTCTTGTGGAACTGAACGGTGTGCAGCCGCTCCAGCCTCGACTCGAGCTTCGCCTTCCTGTCGGCGTCGAAGAAGAACTTCGCGTCGCGCAGACGCGCGGTGACGACACGTTCGGCGTTCTTGGCGATGATCCGCTCGTCCTGCGGCTGGGTGTTCACAACCGCAAGGAACGCTTCTTTCAGGTGCCCTTCCGGTGTGACCACCGGGAACCAGTGTTGATGGTGGACGAGGGTCGTCGTCAGGACCTCCTGCGGCAGATCGAGGAAGCTACGATCGAAGAACCCCGCAACGACGCCGGGGAACTCGACCAGGTCGGCGACCTCGCTTAGCAACGCGGCGTGCTCCTTCAGCCGGACGCGGGCACTGAGCCGGCGGGCGTGCGATTCCAGCTCACGCCCGATGCGGTCGCGTCGTTCGGAATGTTGGAGGACGACGAAATGCTCGGCCAGCTTCGCGCGGTACTCCTCGACGCTGCGAACCTTGATCGAGCGTCCGGCGCGGCCGCTGGTGGCGAGGAAACGATGGCCGTAGGTGAGCGCGCCGGACTCGATGTCCTGCACGAGCGGACCCGACGCACTGTCGACGCGGGGAATCGTGTACGGAACGACGCGACCACCATAGAGGAACAGCAACCATCGGATCGGACGACCGAAGGTGAAGTTCCCCTTGCCATCGTCCAGGCGTGCGTCCCAGTTCATCTGCTTGGGGAATGACAGATCGCGGAGCAACGCCGTCATCAGATCCGGCAGGGCGTCCACCGCACTCTTGCCGCGCTGGCGTTTGTGGAACGCCAGGTATTCGCCTTTGCTGGTCTTGACGCGCGTGATCTGCTCGAACTCGACGCCCTGCTTCCTGGCAAACCCCAGCCCGGCGGGCGTCGGCGCCCCGTCCTTGTAGGCGGCCGAGACTGGCGGACCAGTGATGGTCTCCTCCAGATCCTCCTGCCGCTCCGCGATCTTGCCAACCGCAACGGTCAGCCGGCGCGGCGTCGCGAAGCTCTCGATCGGCGCCAGTGGCGCAAGGCGCAAGTCCTTCAGGCGCGCCTCGAGCTTCTCCGCCATCTGGCGCGTCAGGTTCGGCAGCCACGCGGCCGGCAGCTCCTCGACGCCGATCTCAATGAGTAGTTCTCTGTCCATAATTAGTTGCTCGTGGGGCCCCACCCCCACGAGCGCTCACTCGGCGGTCCGCCTGCGGCGAACTTCCTTCCAGCGCTCAGATCCCTTGTTCTTTCTGTCGTGGTGCCGTCGCGTCGTCGTGAACGGCCGCAGGCCAAGCGGCCGTGGGCTCTTGCGTCGTTTCCGTATCCAGGCCCGCCCAGCGTTTGGCGATCGCGACTGCCATCTGGCGCACTCGAAGGATGTAGGCCATGCGCTCGGTGACGCCGATGCCGCCGCTCGCGTCGAGCAGGTTGAACATGTGCGAGCACTTCAGGCAGTAGTCGAGCGCCGGCAACACCAGGTTGCTTTGGAGCAGCGTCTGCGAGAGGCCGTAGTACTGGTCGAAGAGGTTGCGATGGAGCGCGTGCAGTTCCGCGGCGGGCATGTCGATCTGGCCGAACGCGTACTTCGACTGTTCCACTTCATCGCGGTGCCGGACGCTGCGGTACTTCACGCCCGGTGCCCACTCCAGGTCGAACACGTTGTCAACGTCCTGCAGCGCCATCGCGAACCGTTCGAGACCGTAGGTCAGCTCCACCGAAATCGGCGCGAGGTCGACCCCTCCGGCCTGCTGGAAGTATGTGAACTGCGTGATCTCCTGGCCGTCGAACAGCACCTGCCAGCCGATGCCCCAGGCGCCAAGCGTCGGCGACTCCCAGTTGTCTTCTTCGAAGCGGATGTCGTGCGCACGCAGGTCAATGCCGCACGCTTCGAGACTCTGTAGATACAGCTGCTGCACTTCGTCGGGCGCCGGCTTGAGGATCACCTGGAACTGATGGTGCTTGAACAGCCGGTTGGGATTCTCCCCGAAGCGGCCGTCGGCGGGACGGCGTGAAGGCTGAACGTAGGCGACACTCCAGTGCTCAGGGCCGAGGACGCGCAGGAACGTCTCGGGATGCATCGTCCCGGCACCCATCTCGATATCGAGCGGCTGCTGAAGGAGGCAGCCGCGCGAGGCCCAGAACTCCTGCAATTTGAAAATGAGCTGCTGCAGCGTAACCGTCATCGAGCCATTTCTCTGAGGACGCGAACCGATTTCAGTTCCTTCTCCAGGTGCGTGTTGAGCAATCGCCGGTGTGCCGTTTCCAGTTCTCTCGATGCCCGTGCATCCAGCACGAGAGTGTCCATGCGCTCCGGCGCCGTTCGCCCTGACGCGCGGAGAAAGCGAAGCGCGTCCGCGCCGATATCCGTCCCGTGCCCGGACGATGCGCAGCGCCGGCACAGGAACATGTGCTCGCGCGGCGGCATCACCGCCCCGCCTTCGAGCGACCCGCCACAGCCGGGGCACACCGACAGTGCCGGATAGACACCCTGCAAGCGCAGGATCCAGTACTCGAAGTAGCGCGCCAGCCGTTCGATCGGCGCACCGTCCGACAGCGCGTCCACTACTGCAGAGCCGAGCCGATACAGCCGCTCATCGGCGTGCGCCTCGGGTGCCCACTCGTCGATCAGTTCCGCGAAATAGCCGACGTGCCCGAGGACCGATCCACCATCGGCGTCGATGCCGATCGCCGACAGCGGCGACCGTTGCGTCTCGACGTAATTGATCCGGACGAGGTCGCGCAGTTCCCGTTCGTAATACGCCACGCCGGCACGGGTCATTGGCTCGAGTGCGCCGGTGTACCGCGACTTTGCGCGCCGCGCCCCCTTCGCCACTCCCCGCTTCTTCCCCCGGTCGCGCGTCAAAAACACGACGATCCGATCCGCCTCACCCAGCTTGTAGGTGCGCAGGATCAGCGCCTCGGACGTGTAAACGGGCACCTGTATCTTACCCGCCGGTGTGCAGATACCTGATGAAGAGCGTCGCCAGGCCGAGGAATGAAAAGAAACCGAACATGTCCGTCAACGTCGTAATGAAGACCGAGGACGCCAGCGCCGGATCGACCTTCAACGCCCGCAGGATCACAGGAATGACCGTCCCGGCCGTGGCCGCCACGAACATGTTGATCAACATGGCCAGCCCGAGGACCAGGCCGAGAATCGAATCCCGCGTCAGAGCGAACACGATCACAAACCCGAGCAGGCCGCAGGCGAGGCCGTTACCGAGGCCCACCAGCGCCTCTTTGAAGAGCGCCTTGCGCGTGTTGCCCCAGGTCAGCTCGCCGAGGGCGATACCGCGGACGATCACCGTCAGGGTCTGCGTGGCCGCGTTACCTCCCATGCCGGCGACGACGGGCATCAGCACCGCAAGGATCGGCAGGAGCGCGATCGTCCCCTGGAAGATCGAGACGATCGAGGCGGCAATAAAAGCCGTCACCAGGTTGACGAGCAGCCAGGGCAACCGCTTGCGCAGCGACTCCGTGGGACTCGTGAACACGCGGTCGTCGCTGCTGACACCGGCGAGACGATAGACGTCCTCGGTGGCTTCGTCCTTGATGACGTCGATGATGTCGTCGACGGTAATGACGCCGGCCAGTTTGTTCTCTTCGTCGACAACAGGGATTGCGAGCAGGTTGTAGGACGCGACCTGGCGTGCCACTTCCTCCTGGTCCATGTCGGCGCGCACGCTGATAACGTCGGTCGTCATGATTCGCTTCAGCGGCGTGGACGGCGGCACGAGCAACAGGCGACGCAGAGAAGCGACCCCGACCAGGTGGCGGCGCGCATCGATGATGTAGAGATAGAAAACGACTTCGACGTCGCGCGAGCTCTGAACGGCGGTGATGGCTTCGCCGGCGGTCATGTCCTCCGAAAGTGCAAAGACCTTCGGATTCATGATCCGGCCGGCCGTCTGCTCCGGATACTCGAGCAGCTCGCCGACGTCCCCGCCGGCGGGCCGTTTCTGGATCAACTCCAGGACCGCCGCCGACAGCTCTTCAGGCAGGTAATCGATCAGGGCCGCCGCATCGTCGGTCGGCAGTTCCTGCGTCAGGCGGACGATATCTTCGGCGGATCGATCCGAGAGCTGCGCGGCGCCTGCTTCCGGGCCGAGCTCTGAGAGCGCTTCCATCGCAAGCCGGCTGTTACGCTCGGCGAGGACAGAGAAGGCAGCGCGGCGATCCTTGTCGGAGAGCTCTGAAAACAGCTGCGCGAGGTCGGCCGGGTGCTGCTTCTGGAGCAGGTTCACCAGGTTCGCCGTGGCCCCCATGCGCTGGAGGCGCTTCACCGAATCGAGGACTACGTCCAGCTTGCGCTGCGCCATGAGCAGTTCCGTGGTTGTATCGAGAACTGCTTAAGTTACCACGAGTTCCGGGGTGCTCAGGGGCTAACGGGGTGCTGAGTGCTTCAAGGTGCTAAATGCCGCACCCTACACCTGCAGCACCCCGTAGCACCCGAAGCACCCCGAAGCACCCTGGCTCTATCGTCGTTCCTGGAGCGAGTAGTCGCCCGGAACCATGAACATGGAGGGATCCGGCTCGTCGCGGAGGACGTTGCGGAGGCGATCGATGCTCTCGCCCGAGCGCGGATCGTTGTGCTTCGTCATCACCAGCACCTGCAGTTCATCGGAGAACCAAGGCTCCGAGATGATCTTCAGTTCCTGCGCGTTGCCGACCTGGCCGGCCGGGATCGTCGTCGTGGTCCGCATGCCCGTGGCATTCAGCCCCTCGATGTTCTGCGGATCGAGTGTCTCCCGATCCCCGCTGCCAACTGCCGTCATCACGCCCCCGCCGCCGGCGGCCGATCGCGTCATGGTGGCAACGCCTGTCGTCGTGGCGGCGGCACTGCCACCGCCGGCGACGACGGTCGGCTCCTGCGCCCAAGCCGGGAGCGGCATTGCGGTAATGCAGCCGAGCGCCGCGACGGCCATCATCCACTGTCTCTTCATGGTGTGCTCCTTGTGTGCGAGTTGTTGACGAGTCGAATGCCGCGCGCCAGGCCATCCTGTGCGACGAGCAGATCTACATCCACCGCGTCGGTATTCATTTCGGGCCCGATCTGGATCCCGTAGGACGGCAGCGCACTCAACGGGAGTTCCGTCCGAACGATCACGCCACTTTCCATCGGCGGCAGATACGCCGCCGCGGGAATGTCGAGGAAGCCGCCGGCCTGCATCGCATCCAGCTGGCTGACCGGCGCACGCTGGACGAGCCAGATGCCGGATCCGCAGGCGATGAGGAGCGCCGCCGTCAGCGCGAGCCAGGCCGCACCGATTGGGCGCGAAGCCTTCGCGACTGGACTGGAGTGGCCGTTGACGCGAGCCATTCCGCGAGCACCGCGGCCTCGACGTGCCGTCTCAGCACCGCTCGCCGCAGCGATTCGATCGCTTCGGCACTGGTCAGATCCGCCAGTGGAGCCGCGGCCGTTGCGGCGATCGGGCTGTCGACCTCCACATCGTCCAGCGAGGCAGTGCCGTGATCGACCGCGAGCCGGCGGCGGACGAAGTTGCGGGCGATCCCGCACAACCAGGCACTGACCGTGGCGCGCCCGGCCTCGAAGCGGCGCGCCTCGCGGATGACCGTCACAAACACGTCCTGCGTCACATCGTCTGAAAAAGCTCCAAAAACCCTCGTCAAGTTCCAACTACCAACCGCCAACTTCCAACCAACTACTAAGAATTGGTTTGGATTTTGGAGTTTGGAAGTGGGAAGTTGACGGCCGCGTGAGCGGCCGCCACTACGTCCTCTGGCGGCATACCCGCGGCCCGCAACTGCCTTATCCCCGAGGCCCCATCCGACTTGCTCAACTTTTGTTCGGGAGTGCTCATCACCAGTGGGTGGTGCATGAAGCGGGGCGGTTCCGTGCGGCCGAGCATGCGCGAGAGCTGGATCTGACGTCCGGTGGAGTGCAGAAGGTCGAGGCCGCGGATGACCAGGTCGACGCCCTGGTCGTAGTCGTCCACCGTGACGGCGAACTGGTAGGTCCAGTTGCCGTGGCGATCGCGAACGAGGAGGTCACCGCACTGGTCCGACGGTACCTGGCGCTGCGGGCCGGCGAGCAGGTCGCCGAAGGCTTCTTCTGAGGGTGGGAGGCGAACACGGATGGCGCGATCACCGGTTTCGGCAAGCCCTTTCGAGCTGCAGGTGCCGGGATATCGCAACTCCGCACCAGATCCGCCGGCGTCGATTATGTCGCGCCGCGAGCACTCACAGGCGTAGACGAGTCCGGCGTGGCGCAGCCGGCCAAGTGCCCGTTCGTAGATGTCGGTTCGATCGCTTTGTCGCACAGGCGGCGCGTCGGCGGTGAACCCAAGCCAGGCGAGGTCTTCGAGGATGGACGCTTCGTAATCCGGACGCGATCGCTGCCGGTCGTGATCTTCGATCCGCAGCAGCACGCGCCCGCCTTCGCGCCGCGCCGTCTCCCACACATACAACGCGTTGACGACGTGCCCGATGTGCAGGTGGCCGGTGGGCGCCGGGGCAAACCGAGTAGTGATCACCCGCGTGTAGAGGTTCGTCGCCCGCCGGGCTTGCCGGCGCTGCCCGGTCGGCCGGGTTTGGCTGGCTTGCGCACCGTGCGCGGTACGCCGATCTCGTCCAGCGTGCGATCGTTGTTCCGCCAGTCGGGATCGACCTTCACCCGCAGATCCAGGTAGACCTTGGTTTCGAAGAACTCTTCCATCTCGATCCGCGCTTCGGTGCCGATCTTCTTGATCATGCTGCCGCCGCGGCCGATGATGATCGGCTTCTGCGACTCGGTCTCGACGTAGATCGTGCAGTACAGCCGCAGCATGCCCTGCCCCGAGCGACTCCCTGGACCCGGCTCTGGAGCACGTTCGGATTCATCGAATTGATCGACGATCACGGCGGTTGAGAACGGCAGCTCGTTCCTGGTGTGATGCAGGACCTTCTCGCGGACGATCTCGGCCACCAGCGTTCGCTCCGGCTGGTCGGTTAGAAAGTCCTCCGGGTAGATCGGCTCCTGTTCGGGAAGGTGTTCGAGCAGGACCTGCTCGAGTCGATCGACGCCATCACCTGTGGCAGCAGACACGGGAACAATTGCGGCGAAGTCGTGCCATTTCTGCGCCTGCTCCATCAGCGGCAGCAGTCCCGCCTTGCCGACGAGATCGATCTTGTTCAGGGCGAGGACGACAGGCGTCTTGACGTTCGTCAGCAGGTTCGAGACGTACTCGTCGCCGTTCCCCGGCTTGGTTGATGCGTCGAAGATCAGCGTGACGACGTCCACTTCGCGGAGGGTTTCGACCGCGGCGTCCACCATGCGGACGTTGAGGCGGTGCAGCGGCCGATGGATACCGGGCGTGTCCACGAATACGAGCTGACCACCAGGCAGGTTCTTGACCGCGACGATTCGGTTCCGCGTGGTCTGCGGCTTGTCGGACACGATCGCCACCTTGGTGCCGACCATGCGATTGAGGAGCGTGGATTTGCCGGCATTCGGACGGCCGATGAGGGAGGCGAAACCGGCACGGGACATGCCTCATCTTAGCGTGTCTGGCCTGGCTGAACTGCACCGGCCGGGCCCCGCGCGCCTGCTCAGCGCGGCGCTCGACTCAGTGACGTTCCTCGCCATCCTCAATGGCCAGGCGGCGCCGGAACCGCACGCGATGAATGCGGCGGCGCTCAGCCTCGAGCACCTCGACCTCCATGCCATCGAGCTCGAACTTCTCCCCCACCGCCGGCACGCGTCCGACTCTCGTGAGGACGTAACCGCCGACGGTCTCGAACCCTTCGGGTTCGACCTCGACGTCGAGGCGGTCCCGAACCTCGTCGAAGTTCACCTTCCCGCTGAACACGAAAGAGCCATCGGGTTCCTCGATGATTGGTTCCGTCTCCACGTCGTACTCGTCGCGGATCTCACCGACAATCTCTTCGAGCAGGTCCTCGATCGTCGCGAGACCGGCGGTACCGCCATATTCGTCGACGACAATCGCGATCTGGGTCTGCTTGCGCTGGAACTCCTTCAGCAGGTCGGCGACCCGCTTGGTCTCGGGGACGAACGTCGCCGGGCGCAGCAGCTGCGGCAGATCCTGGAGATGCGCGCCGACGCTCGCGCCTTCGAGGCGGATCAGGTCCTTCACGTAGAGAAGGCCCAGGATGTTGTCGAGGTTCTCGCCGTAGACGGGGATACGGGAGTACTCCTGCTCCTGGAACAGCGCCCGCACTTCAGCCAGCGTGGCGTCCCCGGAGATCGCCACCATGTCGGGACGCGGCGTCATCACTTCGCGGACCAGCGTGTCGCCGAAATCGACGATCGACTGAAGGAGTTTGCGCCCTTCCTCTT
>JACDDJ010000847.1 GCA_013817065.1 Acidobacteriota bacterium | reverse complement strand
AGGTAGGACGGCGTAATGTAGTGCCAATGCAGACATAATGAGTGGCGTGGACGGCGCAAATTCCAGCTCAACAGGCGAAACGGCTGCAGGCGTCGCGACGCTCCGAGACGTCAATAACGCCTTCCGCCTGTTGGTCGACACCACGACGGATTACGCGATTTTTCTCCTTGATCCGCAGGGCCACGTCAGAACATGGAATGCCGGGGCGCAACGACTGAAAGGCTATCGAGCCGACGAGATCGTCGGTCAGCACTTCTCCATCTTTTATCCCCCTGATGCTTTGGAGCGGAACTGGCCCGCCAAAGAACTCGAACTCGCGGCACTGGAAGGACGCTTCGAGGACGAGGGTTGGCGAGTGCGGAAAGATGGTCGCTGGTTCTGGGCCAACGTTGTCATCACTGCGCTACGCGACGAAATAGGTAACCTAGTCGGCTTCGGCAAGGTGTCCCGAGATTTGACGGAGCGCAAACGGGCTGAAGAGCAGCTCCGCGAGAGCGAAGAACGGTTCCGACTAATCATCGACAGCACCGTGGACTACGGGATCTTCATGCTCGACCCCGAGGGTCGAATCGAGAGCTGGAATGAGGGAGCCCAGCGCATCAAGGGCTACACCGCTGACGAGATCATCGGCCGTCACTTCTCGATCTTCTACACGCCGGAGGCCCTTGCCAGCGGCTGGCCTGCACATGAGCTCAAGGAAGCCGCGCGCGTCGGCCGATTCGAGGATGAAGGCTTGCGGGTCCGCAAGGATGGGTCGCGTTTCTGGGCCAATGTGATCATCGCGGCGCTGCGAGGGGCGGACGGCGTGCTCCGCGGATACTCGAAGGTCACCCGTGACATCAGCGAACGGAAGGCACACGAAGACCGAATCGAACGACTGGCGGGCGAGCTCCGCCAGCGGGTAGCCGACCTTGACGCCGCAAACAGCGAGCTAGCGCAGAAAAACGCGGAGAACGAAAGCTTCGTCTACAGCGTGTCGCACGATCTTCGTTCACCCCTGGTGAACCTCCAGGGCTTCAGTCAGGAGCTGATGCTAACGAGCAGCGATCTCAAGACGATGCTCGCGGACGCGGCTGTGCCGCCTCCGATTCGCGACAAAGGGATCGCACTGGTCGATGGCGAGCTGCGCGAATCGATCAATTTCATCGGCAAAGCAGTCGCGCACCTGAGCAACATCATCGACGGGCTGTTGCGGCTGTCTCGCGTCGGTCGCGTGGAGTATCAGTTCGCTCCTGTGGACCTGACGGAGGTCGTCACCGATATCGTGCGCGCCATGCACAGCACTGTGTCCCGCTCTGGCGCGCAGGTCACCGTTCACCATCTGCCTGTGGTCCTGGCCGACCGGAACGCTGCCGGTCAGGTGTTCGCCAACATCATCGGCAATGCACTCAAAAGCCTCGACGCTGGCCGGCGGGGGACAGTCGACATTTCCGCCACTGAGGACGATCCACCCGTGTTTGCGATCAGGGACAACGGTGTCGGTATACCCGAAGAGTACCGGTCGAAGATCTTCCGAGTGTTTCAGCACGTCCACACCACGCGCACGCGCGGCGAGGGCATGGGACTGGCCATCGTCTGGCGGATCATAGAGCGCCATGGCGGTCGAATCTGGTTCGAGTCAACGGCCGGTGAAGGGACCACGTTCTTCTTCACTCTGGGCGGAAGAGTTCACGCTCATTCGGCAAGTTCATGAGGAGCAGGCCATGCGGGACAGTCTGAGCGTGTTGATCGCGGACGACGACGATGGCCATGCGACGCTCGTGCGGCGAAACTTGCGACGAGCCGGCCTGGCGACCGATCCGGTCCACCTCCACGACGGACAGGAGCTGCTCGACTACGTGTACTACCGCGACCCGTGGAGTGAGCGTCTACCGCACGCCGCCGTCGCGGTGATTCTCGACTTGAACATGCCGCGCCTGGGTGGGCTCGAGGTCCTGCGGCGCCTGAAGAGTGACGAATCGTTGGCACGCATTCCTGTGTTCGTGCTCACGACGACGGATAATCC
>JACDDJ010000225.1 GCA_013817065.1 Acidobacteriota bacterium | reverse complement strand
GTCCCGCGCTTCCTGGACGGCCTGCGCCAGGATCTGCGCTACGCCGTCCGCTCCCTCAGCCGCCAACCCGGGTTCGTGATCGCGGCCACGCTGGCGCTCGCCCTGGGCAGCGGCGCGACCTCCGCGATCTTCGCGGCGGTGGACGCCGTGCTGCTGCGTCCGATGCCGTTTCCGCACGCCGATCGCCTGTTCGTGCCGGTCAGCGAGCACGCGGGGCGCGGCATCGAGATGGGCAGCGTCTCGTTTGCCGACTACGAAGATTGGCGCCGCGAGACGGACCTGTTTGCCGAAGTGGCGTTGTGGCAGCCGCGCGCGGTGGACGTGACCGGCGAAGGTGATCCCGAACGTCTGCAGAGCGCGCGGGTCACCGAAGGGTTCTTCTCCCTGGTGGACGTGCGGGCGCTTGCGGGGCGAACGTTCGTACCGGACGATCACGCGCCGGCGAGTCCCAGGGTCGCGCTGATTACGGACGGCTTGTGGCCGCGCCGGTTCGGTGGCGTCCACGACGTGGTCGGTCGCACGATTCGACTGGCGGGCGACCCCCACGGCATCGTCGGTGTCGTGCCGGCGCGGCAGCTCTGGCCCGACGAAACCGCCGTGTTTCTCCCGATGCAGACGGCCGCCTTCGGGGCCGACGTCCGCACACGTCGAGACAACATGATCTTCTTCGGCCTGGCGCGTCTGCGTGAGGGCGTGTCGCCGGACGCGGCGCGGGCCCAGGTCGCGGCGATCGCGGCGCGCGTCGCGCAGGAACATCCCGAGTCGCGAGCCGGGTGGACCAACACGCTGGTGCCGCTTCGCGAATACATCGTCAGCGCGGAGGTGCGGCTGGCGCTCTACGTGCTCCTTGGCGCGGTGGCGGCCGTGCTGCTGATTGCCTGCGCGAATGTCGCGAACCTCGCGCTCGTGCGCGGCACGGGGCGCGCGCGCGAGCTGGCGGTCCGGCTGTCGCTCGGGGCCAGCCGGCGCCGACTCCTCCAGCAGCTTCTGGTCGAAGGTGTCGTGCTCTCCGCGGGCGGCGCGGCGATCGGGCTGGGCGTCGCGCTACTCATCATGAAAGGCCTCATTCTGATCGCGCCGGACGGCACGCCGTTCCTGCAGGACATCGGACTGGATGCCCGCGTCCTCCTGGCCACCGTCGTGATCGGTCTGTTCGCGACGCTCATCTCCGGCTTGATGCCGGCGCTGTCCACTTCCGCGCTCCGCGTTGCAGGCGCCCTCAGCGAGGGTGGCGAGAGAGCGGGTTCGTCGCGCGGGGTGACCCGGCTGCGCAACGTCCTCGTCGTGGTGGAGATCGCGGCGGCGGTGGTCCTGGTGACGAGCGCGGCCCTGCTGATCCGCAGCTTCGATCGCCTCAGCCGCGTCGACCCTGGTGTCAGCGTCGACCGGGTCCTGAGCGCACGCGTGTCGATCCCCGCGTCGCGTTACCCGACCGATGAGGGGACGGCGCAGTTCGTCGCGGATGTCGTCACGCGGCTCGAAGCGTCACCGGACGTCGAGCGTGCGGCGGCGACCTCGTACCTGCCCGCGGGCGGCGGCGGCTTCGGATTGGGCCGCGTCTTCCTTGCCGAAGGGCGTCCCGAGCCACCCGCCGGTACGGACGTCGGCGCCCAATGGAACGTGATCACGCCCCACTACTTCGCGACGCTCGGCATTCCCGTCCTGGACGGCCGGGCGTTCACCGAGCGGGACGACGCCGGGAGCGTGCCTGTCATCGTGGTGTCGCGCAGCTTTGGGCGACGGATGTTCGGGGACGAGTCGCCGATCGGCCGGCGCGTCCGGTCGTGGCGCGACGAGAACGTTCTGCGCGAGATCGTCGGGGTCGTCGACGAGGTCAAGTACTTCGGCCTCTCCGACGAGGAGCTCCCGCTCGTCTACGTGCCGCACGCGCAGAACAGCTGGGGCGCGATGCTGCTCGTCGCGCGCAGCCGAACCACGGATCCGGCCGCACTCGCCGGCACCCTGCGGCGCGTCGTGGGTTCGCTCGACCCCGACATCGCGCTCGCCGACGTGCGCACGCTCGCTGCGTCCGCCAGCGAATCGATCGCCAGCCAGCGTTACGCGACGCTCCTTCTCGCCGTGCTCGCCACCGTCGCATTGACGCTTTCCGCGCTCGGCATTTACGGCGTGACGAGTTATGTCTTCACGCTCCGCCGGCGCGAGATGGGCATCCGCCTGGCTCTCGGCGCGTCGCGCGGGAGTCTGTACGGACTGGTGTTCCGCCACGGTTTCATGCTGACCGTCGTGGGCCTGGCGATCGGGACCGCCGGATCGGCAGTCGTCGCCCGTGTGCTGCGCGGTCTGCTCTTCAATACCGACGCGGCGGACGCGACCGCCTGGGTCTCGATGACCGCGATCGTAGCGCTGTCGACGGCCGTGGCGTGCTTCGTGCCGGCGCGACGGGCGGCGGCTTCGGATCCCGCGTGGGCCCTCCGCTCGGAATGACGGCTGCCTGCGTCCGCTCCCCCTCGTAGGGCTCGCTTCAGTTCGGCGATGTCGATCTTCTTCATCCCGAGCATGGCGGTCATGGCGCGGGACGCCCCGTCCGACTTCGGGTCGCGGAGCATCTCGTCCATCCGTGCCTTGGGGGCTCGGGTCTGGGAACGGGCGTGATGTAACCGACAACGGCCCTAATTTCCTAACGTCCCGCGTGAGGTACGCGACGTTTGCCTCGCAGATGAACGCCGGCCAGGCGGGGTTCTTTTCGACGGTCGGTTCATTCCGTGACGTCTATTTCTACAACGTGAACGACTCGAATGAAAACGGCCTGGTCGATCCGGCGGAGACCGCCAGCCGGACGTGCACGGCCAGCAGTCCGTCGACCGACTGTGCGTGGGGTGGGTTCGACATCGCCAACCCGGCCAGCGTATCGAGCCCGAATCACCGGATCGGCGATTACAGCACGCCGTTGACGCACGAGTTCGTGCTCGGCCTCGACCATGAGCTGTGCGCCCTCGACCTCTCTCTCGTCAGCTGCCCGACACATCGGCCCATTCTCGGACGCTGCGCGATACGGCTGGCTCCTTGCAATCGTTGGGATCACGTTGGGAGAAATCGGAACAGCCGCGGAACAGCCGAAGCCATAGGTTGTTTACGATGTAACAGGCCGGCGGCTGTCGCGCGGACGTAAGGAGGGAACGCATGTCTATCACTCGTTCGCGAGCCAGAGCTCTCTTCGCGATCGCCGCCATCGTTTTGTTGTGGGCGAATGAAGGACGTCGCGTCGCAATCACACCGGCGCGCGACGGGTTGTCCGCCGTGCTGCTTGCGGAGACTCACACGCAACCGACCTCGCAGGGCGGACGCACCCTAACTGCTCGGCGTGTGCTTGATGTCGAGAGTGGGGCACTGATCGAGAATGGCTTCGTCGTCGTGGAGGGAAGCAGGATCGTGGCTGTGGGCGCCAAGCCAGACGTCCAAGTACGCGGTGAGCACACTGATCTGGGAGACGTGACATTAATGCCCGGCATGGTCGATGCTCACGTGCACCTGACG
Organism: Acidobacteriota bacterium; assembly: GCA_013817065.1. GTDB lineage: Bacteria > Acidobacteriota > Vicinamibacteria > Vicinamibacterales > 2-12-FULL-66-21 > JACDCA01. Next base: position 3,685 of record JACDDJ010000225.1, on the reverse strand, counting down.
TTGGCGGGCAGCCCTCTGGCCAACGCACATGCCACTCTTCTCGCGGGTTTCACTACCGTGCAGGATCTGGGCGCGCTAGATTATGCGAATGTCAAACTCCGAAACTCCATTCGTGAGGGTCGCGTTCCTGGCCCGCGAGTCGTTGCGGCGGGACCTTGGATTGGCCGCTCAGGCGCGACGTGCGACTTCCAGGGCATTGGGGGCAAAGGTGCCGAGGCCTTCCGACAACGCGTCAGGACGGCCGTTGCAGAAGGCGCAGACGTCATTAAGGTCTGCGCGTCCGGCTGGCTCACGCAGGCTGCGCTGAACCCGGAAGCGTTCGAGATCTCGGACGACGAACTCCGTTCGGCTATTGACGAGGCTCACGGGCTCAAACGTCGCGTCGCCGTCCATGCCCTTAGCGAACACGCGATCTCGGCCGCGGTGGCCAACGGCGCCGATGTCATCGTCCACGGTGGGTTCACGTCGAGCACCACGCTTGCTCTAATGAAACAACGCGGCGTTTACCAACTACTGACGCTATTCTCGCTCAAGGGTAGCGGTTCACCGGCTGTTTACGAGCAGTTGCAGAAGCATCTGATCGGCGCCGTCCGGGATGGGCTTCCCGTGGCGTTCGGGACCGACGCTGGGGTCATCAAGCACGGCGATAACGCCAAGGAGTTTCTCGAACTAGCCGCCCTCGGAATGAACTCCTTGAGCGTCATTCGCACCGCCACCGTCCACTCCGCCAGCGCAGTCGGGCTAGGAGGGGAGATTGGTGTCCTCAAGGCCGGCGCAGTGGCTGACCTGATCGCCGTCGAAGGCAATCCACTAGTGGATCTCACCGCATTGCAGCGAGTGAGGTTCGTAATGAAGGACGGCCTGATCGTGTCGCGCTGAGTGCGTTCAGCCGCTCCATCACCACACCGCTACGAGTTGTCGGGCCAGTTCGCGGTAGCGGCTTGGCGTGGTGCCGAGCAGCCGGACGAAGGCGCGGCGCGACGATTTCGCCGGTCCGCGGCCGTTTCGTCGATTCATTTCACCGTGTCGATGTATCAATTACGCGCGCTCCCGAGCAGACAGCCACTCGGCCCCCATGGCTCAGCGAGCTAACCATCCCCTCCCCACATCGTCTAAGGGGAAGAATGGGCACGCATGCTTTGCCGCTCCTGCAGGGAACCCTCGATTTGCTGGTCCTTAGATGCCTCTCCCGCGGACCGCGCCACGGCTACGCGATTGCGACTATGGTCCGCGAGCAGACCGAAGGCGATTTATCTATTGAAGATGCAGCGCTTTATCAGGCGCTGCACCGGCAGGACCTGGTCGACGCTGAGTGGGGACCGTCCGAGAACAATCGCCGGGCGCGCTTCTACACGTTGACGGCCACGGGCCGAAAGCGGCTGCGCGAAGAAACCATGGACTGGCGCCGCTACGTGCGAGCCGTCGACGCGGTCCTTCAGGGGGCGTGAGATGAAGCGTCCCTTCTGGTATTTGCGCCGCCGCACGGTCAAGGCGGAGGTCGACGAAGAACTGAAGATCCATCTCGAGATGCGGAGCGACGAGCCGGTCGCCCGAGGAATATCGCGAGCCGAGGCGCGCCGCGAGGCGGTGCGGCAGTTCGGCGATCTCGAGGGCACGCGAGAGTACTGTCGCCGGCAGGATGAAGAAAAGGAGAACGTGATGCAGCGCGCGTTGTTGTTCCAGGACTTGATGCAGGACCTTCGCATCGGTGTCCGCAGCCTGTTGCGCGCGCCGGTCCTCACGCTGACCATCATCGTCACCGTCGGCCTCGGTCTCGGCGCGACCGCGGCGATCTTCAGCGCGGTCAGCGCCGCGTTGCTGCACCCGCTGCCGTACGCGGAGCCGTAAAACCTGGTTCGCATCTACACCGCGACACCGCCGTTCAAGTTCCGTTTCTCCGTTGTCGACTACCTCGCGTTCACCGAACAGCAAACGCGGTTCGCATCACACGCCACCTTTACCGATCGCGCGATGAGCTACGACACCGGCAGCACTGCCGAACTGCTGCGGGCGCGCGTCGTGTCGTGGGGCTTCTTTCGGGTACTCGGCATCGCGCCGATGATCGGCCGCGACTTCAGCGAGCAGGATGGCCAGCGCGGCAGTCCGCAGGTGGCGATCGCCGGCCACACGTTCTGGCAGCAGCGTCTCGGCAGCCGCGCGGACGTGGTCGGCAAGCCGATTCGACTCGACGGCGCCGAGTACACGCTGATCGGCGTGATGCCGCCGGCCGAAGGGCCGCTCGAACGGCGCTTCGATCTGTTCCTGATCCAGCAATTCACGCCGCCGACGCGAAAGGGCCCGTTCTTCTACTCGGTTATTGCGCGCCTGCCGGGCGGCGCGGATCGCTCGCTCGCGACGAGCGAGCTGCAGGCGATGAACAAGGCGCTGTTCCCGATCTGGAAGTCGTCGTACCAGGACGACAAGTCGACGTGGAACCTGGAAGACCTCAAAACGAACCTCGTTGGCAATGTCGGCACGCTGGCCGGCCTGGCGCTGGCGGCCGTTGGCCTGGTGTGGCTGATCGCCTGCGCGAACGCCTCGAACCTACTGATCGCGCGCGTCACCAGCCGGCGCCAGGAACTGGCGGTTCGCGCCGCGCTCGGCGCGTCGCGCGGACGCGTGCTGCGCTATCTGCTCGCCGAAAGCGCGGTGCTCGCCACCGGCGCGGTCGGGCTGGGCGTGGCCGTGGCCGCGACCGGCATGCAGCTGCTGCACACGCAGGGCGCGACGTACTTTCCGCGCACCCAGGAGATCCGCTTCGACGCGCCGATGATGTGGTTGATGGCCGGTCTCGCACTGTCAAGCGCGTTGATCTTCGGCCTCGTGCCGGCGATGCACGCCACCGGCGGATCCGTGGACGCCGCCTTGCGTTCCGGTCGAACCGTTGCCGGCGGCGCGGGCGTGCATCGCCTGCGGCGCAGCCTGGTGGCCGCGCAGTTCGCGATCGCCACACCGCTCCTGATCGTGGCCGCGCTGCTGCTCACGAGCCTCGAACAGTTACGCCAAGTCGATCTGGGATTCGATACCACGCGCGTGCTGACCGGTGCGATCCGGTTGCCGGGCGCGCAGTACTCCAATAACGATCGCGTGCAGGCATTCTGGCCAGGAGTTGCAGCGCCAGATTGAAGCCTTGCCGGGCGTTTCGTCGGTGGCGTTCGCCGACGGCATTCCGCCCAACACCGCCGGACAGCACAACAACTTCGATCTCGAGCAGTTCCCGACGCAGCCGGGCGAATCGCAGCCAGTCACGCCGTGGTTGGCCGTGACGCCCGGTTACATCCGCACGCTCGGCCAGACGCTGCTCGAGGGACGGCTGCTCGACGAGCGCGACGCGCTGACGGCCGTTGAAGAGGAGGCGCTGTTGTCCGTGATGGTCGATCGCGCATGGGCGCGACGCTTCTTCCGGAACGAAAACGCCGTCGGCAAACGGATGAGACAGGGCGGCTGCACCACCTGCCCGTGGACCACCGTGGTCGGCGTCGTCAGCGACGTGAAGTAGGACGGCATCTCCCAGCCCAACAACGGCACCGTCTATTTTCCGTTGTTTGCGCAACCGGCGCGTTACCTCGTCGTCCGCACCGAGGTCGAGCCGCTCAGCCTCGCATCGTCGCTGCAGCAAACCGTGCGCGCGCTGGAGCCGTCCGCTCCGCTCTCGAGTGTGGCCAAGATGTCGACGATCGTGGAG